>NZ_JBFRNC010000043.1:0-57216 GCF_041470825.1 Vibrio sp. 10N.261.55.A10
GCAAAGATCGCGTCACAAAAATGTGTACAAGAGATTGGATTGACCTGATCAGTTAATTTTCCGGATTGGTATGAGTCTTATTATTCGTCTCAGAGTTTGTAGAGGCGCTTTACGTTGATCACGAGCTCTGATATTCCGACACTTATTATTAAGCTCTGCTCTCTCTAGCAGCGCTTGATTACGTAAGTTTATACTTGTGGCTATTGGTTCGTTGATTAACTTTTCCTGAGCGTCTTGAGAGCTCTATCTCCTACTAATTTGAACTGGCTGATAAAGATGCCTCGTTTCTAATAACAAGGTTTTGTTGGTCGGTAACTCTTGCTATCTCCCTCTACTTAATAGATTAATCTACAGGCAGTTACGTGAACTCCCCGGTTATAACGGTTTATAGTTGGAACGTTGATGGCTATTTAATTGTTAATTCAACGTGACTTTAAGTGGGCATCTGTCTGCGGGTAAATATCTTTAAGCGCCTTCTCTCAAGCTGATCTCCATTTGTTCTTGAACTTCAAGGTATCACTTTTCTCTATGACTCCTCTCGAACCTCTTATAAGGACTTGTTTATAAGAATGGTAAAACTACGTACAGACACAACTAAAGTCGTTCTCCGTGTGTTTGAGAAGCCCAGTTGAGCAATTTCATGGTTAGTTGGTATTGGGCAGGTAAGTGTTTGATGAGCTTGGTTTATAGCTATTGTAGAAGTTATCTAGGGTTAAATAGCAGATACAAAAAAGCCGATGCTAGACATCGGCTTAGTTTGAGTCGCTTAGAGTTAAGCGGGTTGAACTAGAGCGAGCGCTTTACGAGAAACCTCGTGAGCTGCTTTCGTTAAGTTTTGCTTCTCTAGTGCGTCAGATAGGTATCCGTAATCTGAAACATTTGAGCGAAGTGCTAGGGCTTTTTCGAAGTGGCTTTGTGCTTCCGCCCACTTCTGCTCTCTTAAGTAGAACTGAGCCAGCGCGCTGTGTGCTTCGGCATTACCACTGTCTTTACTAATTGCACGTTCTAGCATGACCACTACTGGGTGGTGATCGGCTAGGTTCAGCTCTGGAAGCAACATGTAGAGTTCATTTGACCCACTCTTTGCAATGTTCTCTTTGATCACAGTGAAGGCTTCTGAGTCAGCTTTGCGAGCGATAAGTTGCTTCACAAAGCAGGATACAAGGTGCGAACTTTGTTTCTGTTTTCTTGAAAGCTTGTTCCAATGGCTGATTAAACCTTCGCTACCTTGCTGTTGTGCCACATCATGAAGTAGCCCACATTGTGCTTTCTGTTCTAATTCACGTTGCTCATCAGCTGTTAGAAGTTTGTTCTTAACTAATTTAGGAGTTAACTCTAGCAATGGCTGCCATAACTTCAGTTGCAAGTAAGTGGCTTTTAACAGGCCAAGTACAGCAGTGTTATTAGGGTATGTGCCTTTTAGGGTCGAAAGTGTATCGAATGCAGCTTCGTAGTTTGACTCGCTGATTTGCTGTTTAGCTTTAGTTAGCTCAACCGCTAGTAGAGAGTCGTCCTGTTGGCTAGCAAGCTCGATGTACTTATCTCGCTCACTTGTATTACCTTGTTCGTGTGCCGCTTGAGAAGCGACTAAATAACAAAGTAGAGGCATGTCGTGATGGTTAGCCCAACGAGTTACTTTCTTCTCAGCGCCTTTCCAGTCACCTTCAAGTAGCTTGATAATGCCTTCATTGGTATAACGACGAGAACGTTTCAGCTTACGAACACTGAACCAGTTCCAAGTTGTCGAGCTTGCGTACATAAGCTTTTTAAATAGGTACTCTAAGCCGAATAGAGCCGCTAGAAGAGCAATGACAAAGATAACCAGTGTTGTCACGCTCATCTCAATAGTCTTATTCGCAATTGAGATCAGAACGTAGCCTTGTTGACCAGAGAACTGAGTACCAACAATTAACCCAGCACCTAGAACGAGAAAAAGAAAAATCCAACGAATCATTATTTTTCCTCCGTGGTCATAACGGTGACTTCACGACGTAGGCGCTCACGTATCACATCTGACAACTCATTTTGAGATTCAAGCTTTACAGGGTATTTCACAGAGATGTTCTGTTCACTTAGCTGTTTAATCGCTTTCTCAAATTCAATCACTGAGTTGTTATCTTGGTTTAGATACGCTTTCGACCACTCGCTAGCGGTATTAAGAGCTGCGCTATAGAGTTCACCTTGTTCTTTGTAGACGGCGCGAATCGCGGTTTCTAATTTACCTTTGATGTTTTCACGCAGGTAGAAGTGTTGTTCAGGAGAGAGTAGAGGGATAACTTCGCCATCACGACTACGGAAGGTAATGAAGTTTTCTGAGAAGTCTTTCATCGACGTCATCAGGTTGTTCTGCCAATCATTAATATCTTGCGATACCGCTTTTTTCTCAACAACCGCAGCTTCCGGAAGAATCGCATTGGCAAGCGGCAGTGTATCGACTTGCTGTTGCAAGCTTGTGATACGCAGAACTAAGCCGTCACGGTCGATCAGAGGAATAGTGCGAAGCTTGGTAATGTCATTGGTCATTGATTGACGCAGTGACACTAAGCTCGGGTCATTCAGTGCTGCGATACGTTGATCGGCGCTTTCCATTAACTTGGTTGCGCTAACGGCATCATGCTCGAGGAACAGTTTACGTCCTGCTAGTTTCACAAGGTAATCGGCTTCGGCAAGTAACCAGTCATTCGGGCGGCGACCTTTCACGTCAGCCACTGCTAACTGCAGGCTTTGAATGCTCTTCTGCTGTTGAGATTGCACGACCTGAGTTTTCTCCACCGCGTGTGAGGCTTCTTGGATAGTCTCTTGCTTGATGGTTTGTAGGTCTTTATTTACCGCAGATTGGGTATTTTGAAGTTGTGCTTGAAGAGCGGCTATTTGAGCCGAGTATTCAGCGCTCTTTTGCTGCATTTGAAATGCGATACCGCCACTGAAGATAATTGAAATAGCGATCGCAATAGCGCCTAGTTTGACACCGCGCTTACCTTGCTTTTCTGCTTTCTCTATTTGCTCTTTATGCTCAGCTTGAGGCTGCTCATTTTTAGCGGTATTTGAAGCAGAGGCATCAAGCTTCTGCTCAGGTTGTTTTGTCTCTGTAGAGTCAGCTTTTTCGTTTTCAACAACTACTGGCTGAGTATCTTGTTTCTTTTCAGGTTCAATATGCTCATTATTTTTTTTGCTTGTCATGCTTATTTCCTGTTTCTAGCTAGGGCCGGAGAGCAGCCAGTAATATTTGGTTCGTAGCACTGTGAGTATTGGTCACATTCGAGAAGCCGAGTTGTTGTGCTCGTTCTACAATGCGCTGGCTTGGGACAAATAGATGTCTTGTTGAAAGCCAAGCCAAATACTCATCAGGGGTAATTGAGCAGAGATACTCCAATTGTTCCTGACTAGTGATGACAACTTTGGACGTTTTTTTGTTTATCCATGTTTGATAGGTATTGTGGTCGCTAATAGGAATATATTCTCTACGGTAGGTCTCACAATAAGAGACTTGTGCACCTCGATTGAGTAGAGAATCCCTAATGAGCTCACGCCCACCATTGCCACGTAGTATCAAAATGGACTTATTTTCTACGCCATTAAGTTCAGTAAGTTTAAGAAGATGTTCACTATCACTAACTTGAGGATAGTTTACTTTTTGTTTACAGACTTTGCTTAAAACGTGCGCAGTTTTTTGACCAACGCCAAGATAAAGCGGCGAAGTAGGCCAAATGGATGAGGTTTTTGAAAGGATGCTTTGGGCAGCCGCCACGGCGTGGTGACTGACTGCAATAATGATATCGCTGTTATTAAGCTGGGTGCTTAAATCCGCAGAGTTGGGATTATCCACGATACGAATCAGCGGATGATGGATTGCTTGAACCCCTTCATCCGCTAGTTGTTGGCAAAGCGATTGTCCCTCTGAACCGGGACGAGTCACCAACACTGTCATGATTATTCTTGGTCAACGTAGAGCTTGGTTAAGATTTCTCTCGCGCCATCATCCAGCAATTGATTTGCCAGAGTCACGCCAAGTGCTTCTGCATCTTTGCGAGGGCCAGAGATCTCACCACGAACCATCTTAGAACCGTCCGGTTCACCAACTAATGCACGTAGCCAGATGTTTTCGCCATCTAATAATGAGTAGCTGCCGATAGGAACCTGACAGCCACCTTCTAGGGTAAGGTTCATTGCACGTTCGCACAGTACACGATCAGCCGTGTCTTTATGATTCAGTGGTTCAAGGAGTTTAATCAGACGCTCGTCATCAAGGCGACACTCAATACCAACAGCGCCTTGGCCAACAGCAGGGAGAGACTGCTCTGGTTCGATGAAGCTACGAATACGCTCTTCTAGCTCTAGACGTTTAAGACCTGCAGCAGCCAGTACGATCGCATCGTATTGACCATCATCGAGTTTACCTAGACGAGTACCAACGTTGCCGCGCAGCTCTTTGATGATCAGATCTGGGCGGTATTCTAACAGTTGGCATTGGCGACGCAGACTGCACGTACCCACGACAGCACCTTGTGGGAGTTCGTCGATGTTGTTGTAAGTGTTTGATACGAAAGCGTCACGCGGATCTTCGCGCTCACAAATTGTTACCAGACCTAGACCTTCAGGGAAGTCGACAGGTACATCTTTCATTGAGTGAACCGCTAGGTCAGCACGACCTTCTAGCATGGCTACTTCAAGTTCTTTAACGAACAGTCCTTTACCACCCACTTTAGCAAGCGGAGTGTCTAGGATGATGTCACCTTTGGTCACCATAGTTACCAACTCAACCTCTAAACCAGGGTGAGCAGCTTGCAGTGCATCCCTTACAAAGTATGCCTGCCAAAGGGCAAGAGGGCTTTTTCTGGTCGCGATACGGATTGGTGCTGAATTTGTCATGGTGTTTCCGATATAGGTTCTGTAATAGCCTAATCCTACCATTATGAGGCGAGAATTCTTACTGTTTGATCATTCCATACTTTGATAGCTGAGAGATTTTCATGAGTTCACCAAAATAGTGTGATTAGTATCTCATTTGAAACATGGGCTATTATTAGAAATAGTCAATAAAGAGGACACTACGGCGCCGTGAGTTTAACTTTCTGTCATCAAGGAATTGACCAGTATGACGGGTTCCTTTGCTTTACCATTAAGGGTAAAAGTGTTAAATTGATCACGTTTTGTTGCTCCTTTCGTTCAGTAACTAAACAGAACTGCACTTAACCTCAAACCAAGGACTTACCTTGCAGGCTTACACTCAAACTTTGATTCAACGATTAGACAATCTAAATCAGCAGCGCATTGATCGTGCGTTGGCGTTGATGAATGTGCAAGGCCAGCGAGTATTCAACCTTATTCCCGCACTGCTTCACTTCAATCACCCGATGATGCCTGGTTATTATGACCAACAAGTTCCTTTTGGAATTCGTAGCTTCACGCTTAATGAATTCCAAAAGCAATTTGTCTCTGATACCGAATTAACGCTGGGTGGCAAACTCACCGAGACGGATGAACCAGCAATCCTTGGCTTGTACACCATGGGTAGTACTTCTTCTATTGGTCAAAGCACTTCAAGTGATCTTGATATCTGGGTGTGTGTTTCCCCGGATATGGATGGCGCCTCTCGCGATAGCCTAACCAACAAGTGTCTCTTGATTACCGATTGGGCTGAAACCTTGGGAGTAGAAGCGAACTTCTTCTTGATGGATGAAGAGCGTTTCCGTTCGAACCATTCAGAAGAGATGACCGGCGATAACTGTGGTTCTTCACAGCACTTATTATTGCTTGATGAGTTTTATCGCTCTGCGGTTCGTTTGGCTGGTCAGCGTTTGTTGTGGCAAATCATTCCGCCAGAAATGGAAGAGTGTTACGACGAGTATGTTCAAGGTTTGTGTCAGGATGGCTATCTTGATTGCTCGCAGTGGATCGATTTCGGCAAGCTGAATCGCATTCCCGCTGAAGAGTACTTTGGTTCAAACCTGTGGCAGCTCTATAAGAGTATCGACTCACCGTATAAATCGGTTTTGAAGGCGATCCTGTTAGAAGCCTATTCATGGGAATACCCAAACACCCAACTGCTGAGTATTGATACCAAGCGTCGCTTCTTCGCGGATGAACCGGATCTGTATGGCATGGATAGCTACTATCTGATGCTTGAAAAGGTAACGCGCTATCTAGAACGCATTAACGACCACACTCGATTGGACTTGGTAAGGCGCTGTTTTTATCTTAAGACCCACGAGAAGTTGTCACGAGATGCGGGCATTGGCTCCGTTGCGTGGCGTCGTGAAGCCTTAACCGAGATGACTAAATCTTGGAATTGGGGACATGAAACCATTGCTGAGCTCGATAACCGCCGTAACTGGAAGGTTGAGCAGGTTAAAGTGGTGCACCATGCACTGCTTGATGCCTTGATGCTGAGCTATCGTAATCTGATTCAATTTGCGCGTCGTAACGACATCACTTCGGCAATCAGTCCACAAGATATCAGCATCTTGGCACGTAAGCTTTACGCTGCGTTTGAGGTATTGCCAGGTAAAGTGACACTGCTGAACCCACAAATCTCTCCGGATCTGCATGAACCCGACTTGAGCTTCATCGAAGTTCGTCAGGGTCAGTCGAATAAAGCAGGTTGGTACTTGTATAAGCAGCCACTGGTTGCACACCGCATTCTTGGTCAGCCTTCTCTAGAGCACCATGAGTACTTGAGTAAGTTGGTAGCATGGTCGTTTTTTAATGGCTTGATTACCGAGTCGACACGTTTGCACTCTGTGGTACGTGACGCTCACATCGATATCGATAAGTTCTATCAAATGGTGAGCGACCTGCGTAATACGTTTTCTTTGCGTAAGCGTCGCCCAAGTATGCAAGCACTGGCGAGCCCGTGTGAAATAAGCCAACTGGCGATGTTCATCAACTTTGAAAGTGACCCAACTTCTGAATTAAGTGGTCGTGCGTTGAAGGTTGATCTTAAGAACGCCGATATCTTCAGTTTTGGTGAAGAAGGTAAGAGTTTAGTCGGAAGTGTTGATCTGGTTTATCGTAACTCTTGGCATGAAGTACGTACGCTTCATTTCCAAGGTGATACTGCAATGCTTGACGCGTTGAAGACGGTACTTGGTAAAATGCACCAAGATGCGTTACCGCCAGAATCGGTCGATGTGTTCTGTTACAGCAAAAACCTGCGTGGTGTGATGCGTAATATGGTGTATCAACTGCTTGCTGAGTGTATCGACTTACGATTGAAACCGATTGAGCCGGAGAAGCGCCGCCGCTTCAAGGCTATTCGTCTGGCAAACAAGATGTTTGGCCTGTTCTTTGAACGTCGTGGTGTTTCGGTGCAGATGCTGGAAAACTCGGTCGATTTCTATCGTAGTATCTCGACGAATAAGCTCAAAGGCTCACCTTTACTGATGCTCGATAAAGAGCAAGAGTATCAGCTACCAGAAGTGGTGGATGGTTTTGCGAGTGAGGGCTTGATTCAGTTCTTTTTCGAAGATACCGACAAAGGCTTCAATATTTATGTATTGGACGAGTCGAACCAAGTTGAGGTCTACCACCAGTACAGCGGTGAAAAAGATGAGATGATCGCGAGCGTGAATTCTTTCTACACATCGGTAAAAGATGAGTCGAAGATGTCGTCTAAGTTGATTAACTTTAACCTACCTCAGTACTACCAAATCGTTCATCCTGAAGAAGGCAATTCTTACGTTGTGCCTTATCGTAACGATGCAACTTTAGCTTCTCGGAGCTCAAAGATAGTCAACATCTAGTCTTACTAAGCCCGATTGATATTGAAAAAGGAGTGATTGATTCACTCCTTTTTAGTTTTGCTTACAAATGATTAGACCCAATCAATCGCTTCACCTGCGTGCTTCACGCATTCTTCTTTAACCATCTCAAACAGCTCCATGCCCGTCTTTGAACATGTCCACTTGTCGTCAACTAGCTTGAAGTGAAAGCCACCAGATTTAGACGCTAACCAGATTTCTTTCATTGGTTCTTGGCGGTTAATGATGATTTGGCTGCGGTTCTCAAACTCCAGCGTCATCACGTTACCAGTCACTTCGTAATCAATATCTGCCTCTGATTCATCGATAGCTTCTTCGATGTTTTGCATCTGTATATCGACCAGCTGATGAAATTCAGTCTCGTTCATCCTTTCTATCCTATTGCTTTTCCTGAGTGTGGTGCGATTATAGGGGGCATTGAGTTAATAATCACGATATGCAAAATGAAAAAATTAATTGCTGCTCTATTTATGATGTCCGTTATTGGACTTTCTGGTTGTGGTCAAACGGGTCCTTTGTACGATCCTGATGAAGTTCAGCAAACCGAACAATCACAATAAGTGAAAACACGCAGAAATCGTTATTTATAAGGGATAAGAACTTTGGATTACTTCAACTATCAGGAAGATGGCCAGCTTTGGGCTGAGGACGTCGCACTTTCACAACTAGCAGAGCAATATGGTACACCGCTGTATGTATATTCTCGTGCAACATTAGAACGCCACTGGAATGCGTTTGATTCATCGGTTGGTGAGCATCCGCACTTGGTGTGTTATGCCGTTAAAGCTAACTCAAACCTTGGCGTGTTGAATACTTTGGCTCGTTTGGGCTCTGGCTTCGATATCGTTTCTGGCGGTGAGCTAGAGCGTGTGGTTGCTGCCGGTGGCGATCCAGCAAAAGTTGTATTCTCTGGTGTCGGTAAAACAGCCGCTGAAATGAAGCGTGCGCTTGAGTTGAACATTAAGTGTTTCAACGTAGAGTCTGAACCAGAACTAGAGCGACTGAATAAAGTAGCTGGTGAGCTTGGTGTTAAAGCGCCGATTTCACTGCGTATCAACCCAGACGTTGATGCGAACACTCACCCTTATATCTCTACTGGTCTGCGTGATAACAAGTTTGGTATCGCTTTCGACCGTGCTCCTGCTGTCTATGAGTTTGCAAAAACACTCGATAACTTGTCTATCCATGGTATTGATTGCCACATTGGTTCTCAGTTAACGGATATCGAACCTTTCATCGATGCAACCGATCGCCTGCTTGCGCTGATCGACCAGCTACGTGCTAACGGTATCAACATCAAACACCTTGATGTCGGTGGCGGTTTGGGTGTGGTTTATCGTGATGAATTACCACCACAGCCTTCTGACTACGCGAAAGCCTTATTGGCTCGCCTAGACAATCATTCTGATCTAGAGCTGATTTTCGAGCCTGGAAGAGCGATTGCTGCTAACGCTGGTGTATTATTAACGAAAGTCGAGTTCCTCAAGCCAACAGAGCACAAGAACTTTGCCATCATCGATGCAGCAATGAACGACCTAATGCGCCCAGCACTTTATCAAGCTTGGCAGGATATTGTTCCTGTTAGCCCTCGTCAGGGTGAAGCTGTGACTTACGATTTGGTTGGCCCAATCTGTGAGACAGGCGATTTCCTAGGTAAAGATCGTGACCTTGTTCTTGAAGAAGGTGATCTGCTAGCAGTTCGTTCAGCGGGTGCTTATGGCTTCGCGATGTCATCTAACTACAACACTCGTTCGCGTGCGGCTGAAGTGATGGTGGATGGCGATAAAACTCACTTGGTTCGTCAGCGTGAAGAGCTTACGAGTCTGTGGGAACTTGAAAACATTCTTCCGGAGTAATTTTAAGCGTTATGCACTTCCACTTTTCTAAAATGCATGGTTTGGGCAATGATTTCATGGTCGTGGACTGCATTACTCAAAATATTTTCTTTTCTCCAGATTTGATCCGTCGTTTGGCGGATCGTCACACTGGTGTGGGCTTTGATCAGCTACTTGTGGTTGAGGCTCCCTATGATCCAGAAACTGATTTCCATTACCGCATATTCAATGCGGATGGCAGTGAAGTGGAGCAGTGTGGCAATGGTGCACGTTGTTTTGCACGATTCGTTCGCATGAAAGGCTTAACGAATAAGTACAGCATCAACGTGAGTACCAAGAAAGGTAAAATGGTTCTCAAGATTGAAGAGAATGACCTGATCACGGTGAACATGGGCATTCCTGAGTTCGAACCCGGCAAGATTCCATTCAAGGCCAAGCAGCCAGAGAAGACGTATATCCTAAGAACGGATGTACACACCTTATTCTGTGGTGCGGTAAGCATGGGTAACCCACATGTGGTTACCGTGGTTGATGACGTCGACACGGCTGATGTGGACACCTTAGGCCCACTACTTGAATCACATGAACGTTTCCCTGAGCGTGTTAATGCTGGCTTTATGCAGGTCGTTAACCGTGAAGAAGTTCGTCTACGTGTTTACGAACGCGGCGCGGGTGAAACTCAGGCATGTGGCAGCGGAGCGTGTGGCGCAGTTGCAGTGGGTATCACTCAAGGCTTACTGGCTGAGAATGTGAAGGTTCGTCTACCAGGCGGTGACTTACACATTAGCTGGCAAGGCCCGGGTAAACCTCTGTTTATGACCGGCCCTGCAACGCATGTGTTTGATGGTCAACTTTCTTGCTAATAACGACCCAAAACAAATATATTCATAAAAATAAAGGATAGGTTTTGTCTTACGTTGAAGCCGACGCACTCACCGCAGAAGTGGTCGCGGAATATTTACGTGATAACCCAGATTTTTTCCAAGACCGAAAAGATTTGGTTGATCGCCTTGCTATCAATAACGTTGAGCAGGGCGCTGTTTCTCTGGTTGAGGTTCAGCTTAAACGCCAACGTCATCGAATCGAAGAGCTTGAAGAAGAGATCACTGGCTTGATGTCGTTGGCAGCAAATAACGATAAAACCTTCTATGAGTTTATGGATCTGCAAGCGCAAGTGCTGAAATGCAGTGACTTCATGCAGGTGATAAAAGCCGTTGAACAAAAAGCGTTAGATCTTGGGCTTAAGGCTCATGTTCGTATTCTTTCGCAATCTGGCTTTTATCAGTTGAGTGCTGAGGGTTACTCTAAGTTTTCGCTTAACCATTTCAATGGCAAAGATGCTTATCTTGGACGCTTGAGAAAAGCCGACAGACACGATTTGTTTGGTGATTATCCAGTTCCAGAGCTAGGCTCTTATGTAGTACTACCGCTTGCTAAGCAGTCTCCATTGGGTTTGCTCGCCTTTTCTAGTGAAGATGGCGGACATTTCCAACCCCATATGGATACGCTCTTTTTACGCCATTTAGCACTTGTTGTCGCTCATTTGGCGGACACCTTACCTTGGCAGATAAATAATGAGCCTAGAGCCCAAAATACCTCTTCCTAACAGCCTTCAAAAGCCACTTTCTCGCTTCTATGAATATCTCCGAAGCGAGAAGGGACTCAGCCTACACACCCAACGTAATTACAAACAACAACTTGAAACCATGGCCGGTCATTTAGTCACTCTAGGGCTAAAGGATTGGGGTCAAGTCGATGCGGCGTGGGTCAGACAACTGGCCAGTAAAGGCATGCGTGAGGGAATGAAAGCGAGCAGCATTGCAACGCGCTTATCGTCACTGCGCAGCTTCTTTGATTTCCTTGTGTTGCGTGGCGAAATGACCGCCAATCCAGCCAAAGGTGTCTCTGCACCTCGCAAACAACGCCCTTTGCCTAAAAACCTCGATGTTGATGAAGTGGGTCAACTGCTTGATGTGAATGAGGACGATCCATTGTCGATTCGTGATCGAGCGATGATGGAGGTGATGTATGGTGCTGGATTACGACTGGCAGAACTGGTCGGCATCAATCTGAAAGATGTGTTGGGTCGACAAGGCGAAATCCGAGTGATTGGTAAAGGCGACAAAGAACGCAAAGCGCCTTTTTCTGGTTTAGCTAAAGAGTGGGTCGATAAATGGCTCAAAGTTCGTGGTGAATTGGCTTCACCGGGTGAAACCGCGCTGTTTGTCTCTAAGCTCGGGACTCGTATCTCTCACCGCAGCGTGCAAAAGCGCATGGAAGAGTGGGGCAAGAAGCAATCTGTCGCGAGCCACATCAGCCCGCATAAACTGCGTCACTCCTTTGCAACGCATGTGCTGGAATCGAGCCAAAATCTTCGTGCTGTGCAAGAGTTGCTTGGCCATGAAAACATCTCGACGACCCAAGTGTATACCCACTTAGATTTCCAACACTTAGCACAAGCTTATGATCAGGCTCACCCGAGAGCTCGTAAGAAGAATAAAGATTAGATTAAAGGGTTTACTATGCGAATTTATCGAGGGTTAAAGCCCATCAAAGCCATGACCTTTGACTTGGATGACACCCTGTATGACAACTGGCCTGTGATCATGAAGGTTGAGAAAGAGATGGCACAGTGGCTTTATCAAAAGCACCCAGTGTCGGCTTCTTTATCGCTTGAAGAGTGGCAGGGCATTAAGCAGCAAGTCGCATCTGAAAACCCAGCTTTGAAACATGATGTCACCGTGTGGCGTGAAACTCAGATTAAGAGTGGTTTGCTGCAATTGGGTTACTCTCTGCAGCAAGCAGAGCAAGCGGCTCGAGAGGGCATTGAGCATGCCTTGTGGTTGCGTAATCAAGTCGATGTCCCTCAAGAAACGCATCGAGTGATGACTGAACTTAGCCAACGTATTCCTCTGGTTGCGATTACCAATGGCAATGTCGATCCACACAAAATTGGCTTAGGGCTGTACTTTCAATTAATCCTTAAAGCCGGCCCTGATGGCAGAGCAAAACCCTATCCAGATATGTTTGAAAAAGCTCAGCAACACCTAGGTTGTGACGCTGAGAATATTCTTCATGTTGGCGATCACCTCAAAACGGATGTCTATGGAGCCAAGCAAAATGGCTTCCAAGCGTGCTGGTTTAATGACACTGGTTCCAATTTATACCGCTCCCCGAAGGCGAGTGTGCTCCCTGATGTTGAAATAGACCAACTTAGCGATCTTATGCGACTAATTTAATGGCTCGGTAAGCTTATTGTGTCGCATTTATGCTATTGAATTGTTACATTAGTCGCCTATAAAAGCCTGATTAGGCTAGGATAATTGGCGACTACTTTTTATCGATTCATTTCAGTCATAGCAGTGGTTGCGGGTTGTTACTTCACTCGATTTTGAACAAGGGTTGGCATGCAAACATTTACATTTCTCGCAAATACTGAGGCGTTATTTAGAGCTCAATTTGATCAGCGAGAATGGTGTGACAGCAAACAGTACCTTATTCAAATTTTCTCAGCTCAATCTTCAGATCTAGCTCGTCAAATCGCGGGTGTTGCCCTCAATCGTTTAAATAATGCGACGCTAATTGGCCAGAGTGCTCGTCATGTTATCTGTGATAATTGCCTTGAAAGTGCATGCACCTTAGTCATCATCAGTGAGTTCAACGAAACCCATCTAACCTCTGCGGTCCAGCCTTTTTCCGGCAATCCAAATCAAGACAGCCAAGAGCTCGCTTCTCAACTAGATCTCTCGAAAGATGCTAAAACGGTCATCAGCCTATGCGATCAGGTTGAAGGGCGTGATTATCCTATTTATAGCGCTTTTGAAAATTTGCCTTACGCCTTGCCGATAGCTGGTGGACTGTGCCATGAGAATGAATTTGGCCGTTGGGTTATGTATAACGAGCAAACCTACCAGCACGCCTGTGTTGCTGTGGCTCTGACTAACCCAAGATTGAAGGTTTGGTCGGACGCGTACTCTGAGTGGAACCCGATTGGGATGAAGCTACGAGTCACACACGCAATCGGAAATCGCTTATACGCATTGAACGACAAGCCGGCTATTGAAGTATTTAAACATTACCTTGCGGATGGCAAAGACCTTCCTTTTAGCCAGCTGATGAGCTTTCCGCTTTATCGAGAACTTGGCAGAAAGAAGGGTATCTCGACGCCGCTACGTATTAATGATGATGGCAGTATCGAGTTTGATAGCCCTTGGCATGTCGGTGAAGAGGCGCAGTTTTGTTATAACCACCCATCTCTCACTGCAGAAAAGGTACGCCACGGGGCCGAGATGCTAGCCATGCATCAGCCTGAATCGGTGATCATTTATAACTGTGTATCTCGACTTGAGTTTATCGACAGTAAACTTGAGCTCAAGCCATTTGAAGGGATAGTGAATACATGTGGTGCCTACTGCATGGGGGAGCTATACCGTAATGAAGACCGCCAAGAGATACTGCACCATAGCCTGACTTATATCGCTATGCGCGAGTCTGACGAGATTAAAGAGTTTCATTGCGAAGACTTTCAGTGTGGCTCAACCGTGTCGCCATTGCTTAACCTTGTCAGAAATGCAGTCGCTGATCTTGACAGTATGAATACTCAGATGGAAAAGAAACTCCATCAACAAGCGCGTCGCTTAACCGAAAGCTATCGTATTGACTCGCGTACTGGTTTGCCGAACCGTATCGTATTGAAAGAACGCCTCAATACTATTCTGTTTAGTGAACACTTACTCACGTTAAAGCTCACGAATTTCCATCAAGTTAACGAAAAATACGGCTATCAAGTGGGTGACCAGTTACTGCTTGATCTGTCTAATCACTTCATCGAGCGATTGCAGCTTCGTGTCGTCAAAGAGCCTCGCGTGAAAGTAGAGCTGTTCAGTATTGGTGTCGGAGAGTGGGCGATTATCTTTAATGCCAGTGTTGGTAGTGCGAAAATAAAAGAAGGTTTCGTTGAGTTCGCCGATGACATCGAACACATAAATTTTGAGCCGTATGGTTTGGCTGATATTGATTACTTGTCAGTTTCTCTGTGTGGCGGCTTTGCTAGTCGTTGTGACTTCTTAACCGACAGTGGTGACGAGATCTTATTGAAAGCGATCGAAGCTCGACGCTATGGAGTGCGTAATAATACCCATATCACCAATGCCAAAGACATTCAGGTGAGCGAAGAGGACCGAAAAGAGCAACTTGGTTGGTTGAGCTGTGTGAGCCGTGCAATTTTAGATCAGAACATCATCACTTACTCACAGCCGATTGTGGAATCGGGTACGCACGAAATGATTGGCCAAGAGTGTTTGGTCAGAATCATGGAGTCGGATGGTACTATTGTGCCACCAGGAAAGTTCTTACCTATCATTGCTGACACCCACCTATACACGCGCCTTAGTCGACACATGATTAAGAGCACTATTGGCTACATGGCAGATAAGCAGAGTTCGTTTTCTATCAATCTATCCCCACAAGATTTGTTGAGCGACAAGACGCTTGAGGTGCTTGAGGCTGCGATCAGTGGTATGAACGATCCTACTCGACTTGGTTTAGAGGTTTTAGAATCAGAACAGATTAAAGATTATGGCCGCATGATTGAGGTGTGTGATCACTTCCGTGCTCTGGGGGCGAGAATTATTGTTGATGATTTTGGCTCTGGTTACTCCAACATCGATGAAATTATCAAGCTAGAGCCGCAGATCATTAAGCTCGATGGTAGCTTGATTCGTAATATCGACAAAGACCAAAAACAAAGAAACATCGCTTCTCAGTTGGTTCGTTTGTGCCAAGTGTTCAACGCCAAAACGGTCGCTGAATTTGTCCATAACCAACAGGTTTGTGAGATAGCAGAGCAAATGGGTGTCGATTATCTGCAGGGGTACTACTTTGGTGAGCCTAAGCGACTGTTTTAGCAGTTAAAGCTTCTAGCATTGTGTAACTACTGACGATAAAAGTACTGCGCCGCCATTAATGACTGCTTTTTGGTGGAATGAATGATGTCTAACTAAGGTCACATTATTCATAACACGATCGTAAGTATTCCGTGCAAGCCTTATCTATAATAAGCACAATAACAAATCATTAACGTAACGATTAATGTGAATATGCAGTCGACTTCTCTCCTGATACAAGACATTGAGCAAACCCAACGTGAATTGGAAAAGATAGATTTTCATCAACATGAAAGCCTACTGATTCAGGTGTTTTCGTCTTTCGAGAAAGGTTCTGTTTTGGCTGCCTGCCAAGTGATTCAATCGACTTTTCCCAATGCCAAACTGATTGGTTGCAGTGCTAACCACTACATCAGCCAAGGTGTCATCCTGCACCAAGGTCTTTATCTGATTGTTAGCCGCTTTGACGCGACGTCTTACTCTTGTGGTGTTGTCGAATATAGCGAACAACCATTACTCGATAGCCACGCTATGTGGCAACAGCTTGAGTGCAATGATAATACTCAAAGCATCATCTGTTTCGCAGACCGCTTGCAGATAAATAACCGAGATCTATTTTCAGCGTTTGAGCAGTCGAGGTATTCATTACCTATCTGCGGCGGAGCATCGACCATCACAGATAATGGACGTTGGGTGATGTTAGATGGCATTTGCTATGAAAATGCCTATGTGATGTTGGCGTTGCACAGTGTCGAGCTCTCCATCGCTAAGGGTTATTACACTGAATGGAATCCGATTGGTCGAACTTTTCGAGTGACCGGTGCTCAAGAGAACCGGTTGTTGGAACTGGATGGGATGCCTGTTCGCGAACTCTACAATCGTTACCTCGCTGATGGCTTCGAAGTGCCTTTTGAGCAACTGCATAACTTTCCCTTGATGGTCGGTGACCCCAAAGAGCAAAACATTCACTTACCGCTCAAGGTAACGGAAAGTGGGGAGATAGAATTCAGCGGCCAGTTCCAAGTGGGT
Organism: Vibrio sp. 10N.261.55.A10; assembly: GCF_041470825.1. Classification (NCBI taxonomy): domain Bacteria; kingdom Pseudomonadati; phylum Pseudomonadota; class Gammaproteobacteria; order Vibrionales; family Vibrionaceae; genus Vibrio; species Vibrio sp. 10N.261.55.A10. The sequence continues at coordinate 16,510 of NZ_JBFRNC010000043.1, forward strand.
GATGAGGTCCGGTTTTGTTATGACCATCCATCTTTGACCCTAGAGCAAATACGACTGGGCGTGCAGCAGATCGCCTCTCATAGGCCAGAACAGTTCTTCATTTACAACTGCACTTCTCGTATCGACTTTATCGATGGTAACCAAGAGGTTGAGGTTTTCCAAAAATTGGCCGACAGCTATGGCGTTTACTGCATGGGAGAACTTTATCAAGAGAATGGCCAACAGCGAATCTTGCACCATAGCCTCACTTATCTTGCGCTTAGAGAAGGCGAGGGTAAGGCGGTATTGCCATTAGAGACGCAACCCGCGACCAACATATCCCCTCTGTTTTCATTGATCCGAAATGCACTGCTTGATGTCGATGACATGAACAACAGCATGGCGAGTAAGATTCAGCAGCAAGCCACTGCATTGACGGCAAGCTATCGAATTGATCACCGTACAGGTTTACCCAATCGAAGTGTGCTGCGTGAGAAACTGTCGAAAATGAGCAGTGACAGCCACTTACTAGCTTTGAAGGTCACGACCTTTGGTCAGATCAATGAGAAGTATGGCTATCGAGTGGGTGACAAGCTTCTGCATGATTTGAGTGAGTACTTTCAAAAGGCGCTGTGGCAGTTCTTTGATGAGGGCTGTCAGCTCTACAGTATCGGTATTGGTGAGTGGGCGGTGGTGTTTGATAGTTGGGCGAGCCAAGAACATATTCATCAGCGATTCTCGGAATTTGCCGATCAAACCGAGCATGTGAATTTTGAGCCTACCGGTTTACCCGATATTGATTACTTGTCGGTGTCTATCTGTGCGGGTATCGCCAGCCGTCGAGATTTCCCGACTACCTCTATTGATGACTTATTGTTGAAGGCGATTGATGCGAGGCGCAGCGCTGTCAGCCAGAACAAGCACCTAGTGAGCGCCAAGGCACTCATTCAATTGGAGAAGCATCGCCAAGAGCAACTTGGTTGGCTGTCGTGCGTGAGTCGCGCGGTGCTTAATCAGAATATTGTGGCGTGCTCTCAGCCCATAGTTTCAGCACACAGTCATCAGGTAGAGAGCTACGAGTGTTTGGTTCGAATTGAAGAGGACGGTCAGTTAATTGCACCGGGTAAGTTCTTGCCAATCATTGAAGGAACCCATCTCTATACACGCCTCAGTCGTCAGATGATAACGCGCACCTTCGATTTTATGAGTCAGCGAACCGATTCGTTCTCAATTAATTTAGCGCCACAAGATTTCAGCAATGAGAAAACCATTCTTCACCTTGAACAAGCGATCAAGAAAATCAGTCACCCACAGCGTATTGGCTTGGAGGTGTTAGAAACGGAACAAATTCAGGATTACGGTCGCTTGATTGAGGTGTGTAATCACTTCCGCGATCTTGGTGTGAATATTATTGTTGATGACTTTGGTTCGGGCTATTCGAACATTGATGAGATATTGAAGCTAGAACCACAGGTGATCAAGCTTGATGGCAGTTTGATTCGCAATATTGATAAAGATAAAAAGCAGCGCAAGATCGCTCAGCAGTTGGTGAGCTTATGCCAGATTCTGAATGCTAAGACGGTGGCGGAGTTCGTTCATAATGAGCAGGTGTGCCGTATTGCTGAAGACATGGGGGTCGATTACTTGCAAGGGTATTACTTTGGTCAACCTCAGCGTTTGTTTTGATGGAGCGAGCGTTTCACGTGAAACACTGGTTGGCTCAATAACGAAAATACGATGTAAAAAGGGTGAGCTTATGGCTCACCCTTTTTGTTTCAGTTTTACGTTACTTACCGCAAGCCTCTACGTGGCTTCCTCTATTTGAGTGAATGACCACATTTATCCGCTTGAAACACCTTTAGGTAGTGTTGGTAGTAATCGTTAATCAACTTAGCCGGTTCGGCTTCACCTAACGTTTTTAGCAACTCAACGCCAACTTCGCAGGTACATAAGTGCCCGCTGTCTTGATTGCGGCGCAAGGTGTATGACGATTCAGTCGTGATATCGAGATGGATTTGAGGAATGGTGTTTAACCACGCGCTCTTGTTAAGCATCTTCTTCGCTTCTTGCCATGTGCCATCCAAGATGATGAATAGCGGCTTACGGCTCTGGGCTTGGGTCATTACAGCTTGCTGGCACTCGACACTTTGATCACTTGGGAATAAAAGAAACGGTTGTCGTGTTTCATCGTCAAGCAGTGCGATGAGCTCCGCTGGTGGTGTTTTCCTTTGCCATACAATGGACTGACACTGATCAAGGGATTGCTGAAGCAGCTTCCCTGTATTGGTATCGCGTGACAGTTCATTCTCATGAGTGAGCAGTACAAGATCGATTTGGCTTGCGACACTAGGTATCAGGTGACAAATACATTGGTGAGTGAAGCTACAACCATGGCAAGCTTGTTGGTTACTCATGTTTACAACTTAACTCCACTTTGTGCGGGTGAGATACCATCAGCAAACAAAACCACGTCGCTGATATCAGCATCATCTGCAACTGGAGCGACACTTGGGTTTAGCGGGTAGCTGACACCAGAGTATGAAAGTGTGTGTTTCGCCGGTGTTGCACCGCCGCCACTGACATTGAAGATCAGATCCTGCCAGCCGTGGTTTTGCGATTTACCTAAGCGTATGTCGCCCTTAACCAGTGTCACTCGGCTATTGAAGCGCCAGTTATCTTGATGGTTTTCGAAAATTAGCAGTGTACAGCCACCAGAACCACACCAATCGAGTTGGGCGAACAGCTCTTCTTTACCGTCGCCGTTGAGGTCGTAGGTTAACCAGCGGTATTTAGTGTCGTCAGGTGAGCTGTTGTTGATCTTAAAGTATTCGCGGATCGCTTGGTCGACTTTTGGATCAAGTTGATCGCTGGAGTTCACCTGCTTTGCGGTTAGATCAACGTTAGTGGTGGTGTTTACTTGTGCTTGCGCACCCTTAGCTTCGAATAGCACCAGACCGCCATTGGCAATCGGATACACCACGTTGCCCACTTTCTCTTTTTCAGCGATTAGCTTGCCATTATCGAGTGTGAAGATGCGCTCGGAGATCAAATATTGTTGCTGGTGGCGAGTCATAACCACTTGTACCTGATTTTGGTTCAGTTGCTGCCAGAAGCCTTGTTCAACAATAGAAGGGTCTCCATTGCTGTATGAATAAGTCGTGATAGCACTGTGGTCATTGTTGAGTTCAAGGTTGATAGAGAACCCTGAGTTTTGCGTTGAGCTAGCGAAGTAGAGTCCGCTCCAGTCCAGCGTTGGATCTTGGTTAGAGACCGTCGCACAGCCATTGTAGTTACTGTCATTGAGGTTAAGCTTGGCATGCCATCCATAGATAGAATCGCTCATGCCGTCGCTACAGCTCTCTTTCGTAAGGTTGAGTTTGCCTTGTGCAGCTTCACCTTCTAATTGGTAGTCACGGCTGCTTGGTGTGGTGCGGCTTGATTCAATATCGAGGGTCTGTGGCTGTTCGCCCATCTTGGTGTATTTCAGCTGGTCTTTATCGAAGGTTGCTGACCAGAAGGGTTCATTACCAAATACTCGTGTTGAGCGCAGCGGTTGGACGCAGCGATCTGGGTTCTCTGCGGTTAGGATGTTCACTTGGTCAACCACGAAACGCGCTGTGAAATCTGCGTTATAACCCGTTTGGCTCGGCACGGTTAGGTGACCAATCAGCTCGCCATATAAGGCTTGGTAAGGTCTCGTTGAGAGCCCTTGTGCTTCTAACGCTAACTCTGGAGATAAGTCTAACCAGTATTGTTGTTGGCTACCGCAAGGAGTGAAGGTTCGGCTTTCATGGCCAACCACCACCTGACCACGCATGATGAAGGTTTGCGGTTGAATGCTCAGTGGCTCATCCAAGTTTGCTGGGGGCTGTTCAGGTTGTTGCGGCGTATCAGGTGCCGTAACACAGCCTTGTAGAGCGAACGCGACTAGCCATGTCACTGGGTTTTTCATTACCTTCATGTTATATCTTCCTCGGAGCAACCGTTAATTGGATTTATTATGGCATATTGGTTATTTAAAACAGAACCCGACACCTTCTCTATTCAGACTCTTAGAGTACAAAAAACCTCTTGTTGGGAGGGTGTACGCAACTATCAGGCTCGAAACATGATGCGTGATGACGTCAAGCTTGGCGATCTGGTGATGATATACCACTCATCATGTAAAAAAGTTGGCGTAGCGGGGATCGCTAAAGTAACCAGAGAAGCCTACCCAGACCACTTTCAGTTCGACCCTGAGAGTGATTACTACGATCCTAAGTCTTCACCCGATAACCCACGCTGGATCATGGTGGATGTCGAGTTTGTGCGAGTGACTGAGCGCTTGATTCCTTTGGTTACGCTTAAAGCCATGCCTGAACTCTCCGAAATGCCCTTGGTGAAACGCGGTAATCGCTTATCGATCATGCCTGTGACTGAACAAGAGTGGCAGGCAATCTTAAGCAAAGAAGTGTTAGGTTCTCGATAGCGTTAGAGAGAGCTTTTTACGTAAGGTTCAAAAAAGGCAGCCAGTTGGCTGCCTTTTTATTTATTCAGATCTGTTCAACGAGCGAGATTAGAGCAGATGCTTTTCTAGGTAGTGAGCAACGGCATCGTCTGCGTTACTGCCAATCACTTCATTGTCAGGTAGTGCTTTCATCACTTTCTCATGTGATGTACCCATGATTAGACCTTTACCCGCCATAGCCAGCATTTCAGCGTCGTTCATGCCATCACCAAAGGCAACACAGTTATCCAGAGTCAGGTTTAGTGATTTTGCAACAGCGTCTAGAGCGTGGCCTTTAGAGACTTCAGCTGCCATCACTTCCAGACACCAAGGTGTAGAGAAGGCGATGTTCAGTTTGTCGCCAAAAGCATCTCTTAGCTTTTGTTCAAACGTGACGAGATATTCGTGGTCTTGTTCTGGATGTGTGAAGAAGACTTTCGCGATGCCTTCGCTTGGTGCGTTTTCAGCTTCAAAGCGCTTGTAGCTAAAGCCAGACTCACTGTGGAATTTAGCCAACATTTCATCTTCACGGTCTAGTAACCAATCTTCATTCTGGTACATGTGAATAAAGAGGTTTGGATCTTGGCGCACAATATCAATAACTGGCTGAACGAGTTCCTGAGGTACGTTCTGGCTATACATCAGTTGATCGTTTTGGTCATGCACGCGTGCACCGTTTGAAGTGATCATGTACGCCGGAATACCTGCTATCTGACGAATACCCGCCACATCGACGTGGTGACGACCCGTAGCGAAGATGAAGGTATAACCTTGGTCGTGTAATTTCTTAAGCGTTAGCTTGGTAAAGTCGCTTAGCTGATGGTTGGGAGCCAAAAGCGTACCATCTAAATCAGAAGCAACAATTTTCACGGAATCTTTTAGTGCAGGAATACTCATTTAACCCTCATTGCAAAATGCTTAACCAATATTGACGCTAGCCAGCGCTAGAATCGTTTTAACTACAATATCTCTAGGTAGAAATTGTATGCCAAATTCATGCAAGAAAAGAGGGCAAAGCTCACTTACTTCTCTTCCTCTTTAGCGCTTATTTTCTTGGTAGGTTGCTTAGCCTATTAGCTCTAGGCGAAAAACTGATTGATCGCATCCAGTGTTTGATTGCGATATTCATCCTGCTCAAACAACACCTCATGCCTAGAACCCTCAATCAACTTAAACTGACAATCAGAGTTGGTTTTCTTCAGCTTAGAGATGAACTTTACTTGAGCACTGTTACTGACAATCTTTTCATCCCCAGCTTGAATCAATAGCAGAGGGATCTTGATTTGACGAGTTTGTTGAATTGCTTGCTTGGCGGCCATTAACCCTTGCCACACCCAACGCGTGCTTGGTCCACCCACTTGCAAAGATGGAGACTCGTCATATAAGCGACGGAACCACTGATAGCGAACCTTACTGTGGCTCAGTAAGTTGTTTTCAAAAGGCTTCGAATAATATGCTTGCTGGCCCGGCGCGTAAGTTGGCTTGGCATAAAAAGCGGTAAGCACTTGTCCAACGATCATCGCGATAGGTTTCAGGTACCACTCGGTATTGATACCAAACATCGGAGCGCACAGAGTCACCTTATCAAACGGGTGGTCTGGATGGGTTTGTAGGTAGCGAGTGGCTATGGTGCTGCCCATTGAGTGTGCGAGCAGGTAGCGATTGGAATACTTACTGAGATCAAAACTGGCAATGACGTCAGACATGTCAGATGCATAATCATCAAACTCATGAATGTGACCAATGTCAGAGTCTGTTACCATACGTTCAGACTGGCCTTGACCTCGGTGGTCAAATGAATAAACGTCATAGCCTTGTTGATAAAAATCATAAAAGATTTCTTGGTATTTTTGGCAGCATTCGATACGGCCATTTGAAATCACAATAGCTTTGCTGTGCTTTTCTGAGGTGAGGCTGCACCAGTACAGTTTCTTTTTACCAGACGATGTTAAAAACCCCTCTTTTCTTTGTTGCCAAAGAGCGTTGATCGGGTGTTTAATCGCATGATCGAACTGAGGTTCTTGAGTGTAAGGGAAGGTGGCTTCGCTGTGGTTTTCCATGGGAAATTACCTGAACTGATGCGTGTGAGAGCTTTATTGCTACTAATGTTGTTAGATTAAAGAACTAGTAAGGAAATGCAAATGGATACTCATGTTTGGCTTGCTTATGTTGTCACAGCGATTTTGTTTAGCTTGGCTCCGGGCTCGGGTACCGTTAACTCAATCAGTAATGGGCTTAGCTATGGCACTAAAAAGTCACTCGCATCAATTGTTGGCTTACAGCTTGGTCTTGCGTTTCACATTATGCTGGTGGGCGCGGGTATCGGTGCACTCGTTGCTAAGTCTGCGTTGGCGTTCACCATCATTAAGTGGGTCGGCGTGGTGTACTTACTTTGGTTAGGTATTCAAAAGTGGCGTGATAGCTCGAGCCTAGTAGCATCTGAAGAAAGCTCTACTCTGTCGAGTGGCAAACTGCTGAGAAACGCTGTGCTTATCAACCTAACTAACCCGAAATCAATCGTGTTTTTGGTGGCTTTGTTTCCTCAGTTTATTGACCCTACACAACCTCAAGCACCTCAGTTATTAGTGCTAGGTGTGACGACAGTATTCATTGATAGCGTTGTTATGTTGGGTTACACCTCATTAGCGTCACAAATGGGACGTTTTATTCGCTCTGATCGCATAATGGGTAAGATAAATAAAATATTTGGTGGTATGTTCATGGGCTGCGGTGCTTTGCTAGCTGCCGCGAAAGCTTAGATTAAGCGACTGAGTTATAGTTAAACCAATCAGAGTTATCAAGAAATGACCGCTACATACGTTGCTCGACAACCTATCTTAAATCGCAAGAGGAATACACTCGGCTATGAGTTGTTATTTCGCGATGGAGAAAAGAATGCGTACCCAGCGCATATTGAGTCTAATCGAGCAACGTATCGTCTGATTGTTGAGAACTTCTTGTCTGTTGGTCTTAACCCTTCTATTCCATCTTCACGCTGCTTTATCAACTTCCCTTATCAAAGTTTGATTCGTCGACTGCCCTTAAGTTTGCCGAAAGATAAGGTGGTGGTAGAGATTCTGGAAACCTGTAAACCAACAGATGAATTGTTGGAAGCGGTTAAAGACCTTTACCAAGCGGGTTACATGATTGCCCTAGATGATTTTACTTCGACCCCAGAATGGGAACGTTTCCTTAAATACACGCATATCGTAAAGCTCGATATTATGCAGATGGGTTTGGATGAAGCGTGTGATTTGGTTAGGGCGCATCAAGGGAAAAAGTTTAGCTTTTTGGCGGAGCGCGTTGAGACCGAACAAGAATTCCAGCAAGCCAAAGAGGCTGGCTTTAAGTTTTTCCAAGGTTACTTTTTCAATAAACCGGAAATCATCAAGAGTAAATACATTAGCCCTGAGCAAGTGATTGCTATGGAGCTGTTTCAAGAAGTGTGTAAGCCCGATGTGGACTTTCAACGGGTGGAGAGCATTGTCGCGAAAGATGTGGCGCTCTCATATAAGCTGCTGCGTTTTGTGAATACTATGTCGCCGCGCCTTGAAGTTACCATCTCTTCTTTTCGTCAGGCTTTGGTATATCTAGGTCAAGAGAAACTGAAAATGTTTGTCTCGTTAGCCGTCGCCTCTTATGTGTCCGATAAAAAGCCTAAAGAGCTGTATGGATTGTCTCTACAGCGTGCTCAGTTTTGTCAGCGTATGTCTCGCTATCAGGCATTTGAAGGGTATAGAGAACAGGCCTTTATGATTGGCTTATTCTCCTTGTTGGATGCTCTGTTGGACTTGTCGTTAGATAACTTAGTCGAGCAGTTGCCGCTGTGTAAAAGTATCAAGGTTGCTCTATTACGTAGAGAAGGGCCATATGGTACCTTGCTCGCACTTGAAGAGAGCTTTGAGCATGCCGATTGGCAACAGATTGATGAGCACTGCGCCGATTTAGGATTAAGCGTGGATCAGGTTAAAACGGAGCTTACTGAAGCGCGCCGTTGGAGCCATACCGTGACCAACAAGCTCTGATATTTCTTCGTTAAACTTTTATGACAATTGAAACGCACGCCTTGACGTGCGTTTTTTTATATCTAAGATATGTGCATATCCATATATGAGTATGTTTTTATGCTTCCTCACCAATTTTTTAAATTACTGTCCGATGAAACGCGAGTGCGTTGCTTAATGTTGATAGTTCGCAATGAGTGCTTATCGGTTGGTGAGTTGACTCAGGCATTGCAAGAAAGTCAGCCAAAGGTTTCACGCCATCTTGCGCAGCTGCGTTCAAACGGTGTTTTGACTGATGTTCGCCAGGGGCAGTGGGTGTTTTACCGCCTGTCACAAGATTTACCAGGTTGGATGCTAAAGTTAATTGACGACCTTATTGCATCGAACTGTTTGAAAACTGAATACCAGCAAGATATTGAGCGCTTAGAGTCGATGAACTCACGCCCAGTATGTTGCGTTTAAATACATTAAAACTTAATGCCGAAATAGTTGGAGTTGCAGCTAGGCGACAAGTGAACTTATCCCTATGAGCATAGTGGCTCTATGTAATTAGGGCGGCCGGCGCTCCGGTAAGTGAACGTAGTCAACAACGCTGCGGCTTCAAATATGAAGGCAATTAACTGAGAGAACAGAAAATGACAGTCAAAGTAGGTATTAATGGTTTTGGTCGTATCGGCCGTCTAGCACTTCGCGCAGCATTCGATTGGGATGAGCTAGAATTTGTTCAAATTAACGATGTTGCTGGCGACACAACAACACTGGCCCACCTTCTAGAATTTGATTCAGTTCAAGGTCGCTTTCACCACGAAGTAACTGCAGAAGGCGATGAGATGATCATTAATGGCCAGCGCATCAAGACCACACAAGAGCGCGATATCGATGCGATCGACTGGTCTGGTTGTGATGTGGTTATCGAAGCGACAGGTGTTCACCGTAAGACCTCTTTCCTAAACAAATACCTAGAGCAGGGCGTGAAACGTGTTGTGGTATCGGCGCCAGTGAAAGAAGAAGGCATCGCAAACATCGTTGTTGGTGTGAATGACAATATCTTCGACCCTGCGGTACACAAAATCGTAACGGCAGCGTCTTGTACAACGAACTGTATCGCGCCAGTGGTTAAGGTGATCAACGAGAAGCTTGGTATCGAGAACGCAGCCTTCACCACTATTCACGATTTAACTAACACGCAAACTATTCTTGATGCGCCGCACAAAGACTTACGCCGCGCACGTGCATGTGGCATGAGTCTTATCCCAACAACGACGGGCAGCGCCAAAGCGATTGTTGAGATCTTCCCTGAGCTAGAAAACCGCATCAACGGCCACGCAGTTCGTGTACCGCTAGCGAACGCTTCTCTGACAGACATCATCTTCGAAGTGAAGCAAGACACCACGGCAGAAGAAGTTAACGCGATGCTGAAAGAAGCGTCTCAGAATGAACTAAAAGGTATTCTTGGCTTTGAAGAGCGTCCACTGGTTTCTATCGATTACAAAGGCGACCAACGCTCAACAATCGTGGATGCACTATCAACGATGTTGGTCGGTAAGCGCATGGTTAAGATCTACGCTTGGTACGACAATGAGATGGGTTACGCAACACGTACCGCTGAGCTTGTTCGTACCGTTGGCCTTGCTTAATAAGAATCTGGAGAAGATATAATGATACATCCAACATGGCAACTAGACCTAGAGCAAGGTGCGCTAGTGCTTACTCCGTGCCCAGGCACAAAAGAAGCAACGCTTGATGCATCACTGGCTCAGCTAAAAGAGCAAGGCGTTGAAGCTATCGTGACAGCACTTGATGACCATGAGCTTGCAAGCAAAGACGTGGCGGCACTTGGTGAAAAAACACGTGCGTTAGGTATGCAATGGTTCCAGATCGAAATTGAAGACGACTGTGCACCGGGTGCTGGTTTTGCTGCGAAGTGGCAAGCAGCTAGCCCTGAGCTACATAACATCGTCGATAACGGCGGCAAGGTTGCAATGCATTGTATGGGCGGCTCTGGCCGTACTGGCTTGCTGGCTGCACACCTGCTGTTAGAGAAGAGCTGGGACATGAGCAAGATTGTTCAAGAGGTGCAGGCACTGCGTCCAGGTGCCTTCACTAAACCTATCCAGGTTGAATACATTAATGGCGTAGCGAATAGCTAATAGTCATCAGTGTTAGACAGGGAGCTTTTGGTATCTGGAGTGTTGAACTTATCATGATCCAAAAGCTCTTTTTGTTTAGATTGCAGAGATAGCGTTATGTTTTCAAATCTAAGTAAGAGCGTTCGCCAATACATGTTGGTGACTTTTAACTACTGGAACTTCACCATTACTGATGGTGCACTTCGCATGTTGGTGGTTCTGTATTTTTACGACCTTGGCTACAGTTCGTTAGAAATCGCCTCACTGTTCCTTTTCTATGAATTCTTTGGTGTGGTGACTAACCTAATCGGTGGCTGGTTAGGGGCGCGTCTTGGCCTCAACAAGACCATGAACATTGGGTTAGGCATGCAAGTCGTCGCCTTGGGTATGCTCGCGGTGCCAACGGCAATGCTGACCATTCCTTGGGTCATGGCGGCGCAAGCCTTGTCTGGTATCGCTAAAGACCTCAATAAGATGAGTGCCAAGAGCTCAATTAAGACTCTGGTTCCTGATGAACAACAAGGCGCGCTTTATAAGTGGATTGCGATTCTGACCGGATCTAAGAATGCGCTTAAAGGGGCAGGCTTCTTTATTGGTGGTTTACTGCTTTCAACGATTGGCTTCCAATACGCCGTGCTCGCGATGGCAGCCGTGTTGGCATTGGTCTTCGTTGGCAGTGTGTTGAGCTTAGAAGCGGACATGGGCAAAGCGAAAACCAAGCCTAAGTTCAAACAGATCTTCTCTAAGTCTGAATCCATCAACATCCTATCCGCAGCACGTATGTTCCTGTTTGGCGCTCGTGATGTGTGGTTTGTGATTGCTTTGCCGATTTACCTAGGCAGTGTGTTTGGTTGGGATCACTCATGGGTTGGCGGTTTCTTAGCTGCTTGGACTATCGCTTATGGCTTTGTACAGGGCATAGCGCCGAAGATTACTGGTAAAGCTCAAGGTAAGGTGCCAGATGGCCATGCCGCGCTGTTATGGGCTGGTGCGCTGGCTATAGTGACCGCTGCTATCGCTTATGCGGTACAGATTGGCTGGCAACCAGAGCTCGTTATCGTGGGTGGTTTGATGGTATTTGGTGCCATCTTTGCGGTGAACTCATCACTTCACTCATATTTGATAGTGAGTTATGCGAAAGGCGATGGCGTTTCTCTTGATGTCGGTTTCTACTACATGGCAAACGCGATGGGCCGTTTGATTGGCACGATATTGTCGGGCTTGGTATTCCAAATGGCAGGTTTGTCTGCGTGTCTGTGGGTTTCCTTCGCATTCTTGGCGATAACGACGGTGATCTCTCTGCGTTTACCGAAAGTGCCGCAAATTTCAGCGGCATAAGCTTCAGCCACATGAGCCTCATTTGTGAGAGCTCAAGTCGCAGAAGCTAGAGTCGTATGAGCTAAATTCGCGATAAGTATCTCCTTTAACACTAAGCTGACTTGGTATTTATTCCGGTCAGCTTTTTTATTGCTATAGTAGAATGATTGAATATTAATCAGGCATTTACATGAAGCAGCGAATTCTCTTTTTTGATTTAGCACGATGTGTCGCGGCCGTAGCGGTTATCGCGATTCATGTTTTGGCGCCTTATCGCAATGAGTTGGGCACTATTCCTTTCGGTGAATGGCTTACTGCCATTACGGTAAACGGTTTCAGCCGCTGGGCAGTACCTGTGTTCATTTTGATTACTGGCGCACTGATGCTCAGTGATCAGCGCCCGTTTGACGCCAAATACTACCTCAAGCGTCGTTTGGGCAAGGTACTGATACCTTTCATTGTCTGGTCGCTTTTCTATACCTATCTGTCGGGCTGGTCGGCAATGGGCTTTGATGCCGACGTCAGTTGGGACGTGTTGCTTAATAGCTACCATCATTACACCTATTACCACCTTGGTTTCTTCTATTACTTCATCCCACTCTATTTTGTGATTCCGTTCTTGCAGATCATGGTTAGAAAGTACGGTGATAGATCGGTCTATGCCTTTACGGCGGTATGGTTGTTCACAACATTGCTGTTCTTACTGAAAATCGATGGCCCTTGGAGTCACGAATTGTGGTTGTACACCGGTTACTTACCATTGGGTTACTTGCTGTATAAGATTGTGCCACTTAACAAGATGACCGTTGGCGTGAGTGTGTTACTGGGTGGGCTAGCGTTACTAACCACGGTTTACATGGTGGTTGATGCAAGCTTGGTAGCAGAAGAGTACACGGTAGGGCGCTGGCTATCTTACAAAACGTTGAATACCGTATTAGCCGCGAGCATGGTGTTCATGGTATGCCGTTACTATGGTGAAGGCCTGTCTGAGAAGAGTAACCAAGTGGTTGGCTTTATCAGTAAGCACAGCTTAGGTATTTACCTACTGCACCCGATTTTCTTGTGGCCGATGAAAGAGTTTGGTTGGTACCAAGGACATCCGGCATGGGTTATTCCATTATGGATTGTGATCAGCGGAGCTGGCGCATTATGGATGAGCTGGTTGGTGTCTAAGTCAGAGAAAATGCGTTGGTTATTGCCTTAGCGGTGATTGCTAAGGCTTTCTGATGGATTGCTTAGGGACGACAGTTGAAGCGGCTGACGTTTAGCGCTTCAACGCAAAGTGTAAGAACTTATCGCCTTGGTAGGTTAAGGTTCCTTTGTCGCCAGGGTTAAGGGCGTGGAAATAGTGGATGCCGACTTGGAATTCTCGCTTCGGACCAACCACACCACGTTGAACGTAAATCCAGTACTCTTGATCTTCTTGGCCCGGTTCTGCGTCAGGAAGGTCGATCGATTGTTTGTCTAACACCGTGACATTCACTTTCTTCTCTGGCGCATTTTCACCTTGCGAGTGTTTTCGATAGAAACCAATAAATACCCAAGCCGCTAGAGCAGCGAGAGCAAAGATGGCAAAAAAGAGTGAATTAGGCATATAACCTCCATGTAGTCGTGATGGTTATTCTAGTCTTTCAGGCAATAGGGATATGTGTTTAAAGCCGTTATTCGTGAACTGTTGTAAGCCAAGCTGATTATTTTTCGGCAGACATCACATTTAATGGTCAGTTTGGGATAAAGCATTGTTATTTATTGTCTCTTTCTCTCGTAAATAACAGTGATTTTGTATAAGAATAGGGAAATGCTCGACTAGAATTATAGTGTGGAGTGGGAGGGCTAAGATGACCGATATTGAAAAAGTGGTGACAAGAACTCGCAATATAGAGAAATTATTGAGGCTTCAATATCATGCCGAAGGCGAAGGATTGCATGAGCTTGTAACAAGCTGTGAAGAAAGGCTACCGCACGATATGGTGAGCAAGCTGCGCTATATCGCAACGTGTCGTAATAAGGTAGTCAATGAGCATGAGGCTAAGTTGGAAGACCAACATAAGTTCATCATGATGTGTAACGACTGTGAGAAGGAGCTGACTCCACGTAGTGGTCGTTTTATCTGGCGAGTTGCGATCTTACTGATGATGGCAATGACTTTAGCTGCCGCAGGTTTCTATTATGCGAACTGGGATGTGCTAACACTGCATCTGTTTTCGAAGTGAAAAAATTGAACAAAAAAAGGGACGCTCATGGCGTCCCTTTTTTTATCTGTAACTTGCTTAGTACATCATCGGTAGTGTCATTAGACCTACAACTACCGCGATCATTACAAGTCCTTGTCTTTGCGAAGATGAAATCATAACACTACTCCTAAATTTGGTTGTCTCTCGCTATGTTTTAAAGAATAGCACTACTTATGGCCTTAGATCAAGAATTACTTTCGAAAGCTTTAAAAGTAGTAGAAAACTATGAGTTTTTGGCTTGTTTGGCAGTGTTTAACTGTGTTTTATGGTGTGTTCTTAATTTGTTCGTTGTGATTTATGTTTGTTCTAATTTGATTTAACTTGTTGTTTTGTAATGGTTATTTTGTGTAATTTATATTGTTAAAGGTTGTTAAACTGTATTAATAGAGGTTGGTGGTGGCTAGGTTGGTTTTGGTTGGTTTTTTAAGTTTTCGGCTTGGTTTTTGTGGCGATTTTTACCGGAGGCTTGAAATAACCTGACAAAACTGGGCGTTAAAAAAGAAAACTGGCTACTTTACAAGTCTAGGCTTGGTTGGCGTTTTTATTTTCCTATTAATCTTGAGTTTGTTTATTTAAGTTATTGTTATTATTTATTTTAAATGTGGTTATTTTAATTTTTTAAGTGTGGTATTTTACGGAATTAGGCCGGTTTTGGTGGGGTCGATAGGTTAGAATTGGCCAAAATTCAAGTATGGCGACTCTAATGCCAGTTTGAATGGGTTTTATGATGATTCGTTCTAGTTTTAAACGAATGGCCATTGTCATGGTGGTAATTGTTACGACTTCAATCTAAAGAGACTCTTTTTAGTGGAAGCGTAATCAAGATCCAATTTTGAGGGGCTGAGGCTTTACATCAACACTCGTGTGCCTAGACTTGCGACGATTTAAAGCAATAGGGCAAGTGGTATGTGGAGTTGGTTAGCGGTTTCCTTATCTGGTATCGGAGCAATAGCAGGAACGAAACATGGACATATCGGTCAGGCCTTATCGTATAAGGTATTTACCTTTGTATTATTAGCGACAATTGCTTTAACTCAGTCGGTTGTGGCTGACTTTACCTATTGGATAGTTGCGGGGTTGGCTATCTCTGCGATCGCAGATGTGCTTCATACTCTCACTCAAAAACGCCCTCTGCATTTTGTCTGCTTCTTATTGGCTCAACTCTGTTACAGCAAAGCTTTTTGGTTACAGCTATCAGGTGAAATGGTTTGGTGGTTGTTCGCGCTGTTATTGGCAGCTTGCGTTGTTGCTTTCTTTTTACTGCTGCCACGCTTAGACAAACTCGTTTTTCCCGTGGTCATCATGGGCATTGTGCTTATTCAGTTAGCATGGGCTTCTGGTGAGGTTTGGCTGCTGGATCCTCAGTTATCACACGCGGTCGGTTTTGCTGGCTGTAGCGTGCTGCTCCTTTCGGCCTTAGCTTATGCGCTAAACAGTTACCGCAGCCCAATCAAGGGCGCTTACTTTTGGGTAACGGGCAGTTACTTTCTGGCGCACGCTCTCATTGTTGCTTCCCTTACCATTTAGAGTAGAGCTCGCTTAACTCTGAGCTACATCAAGGCAGCTCAGATGAAAGTAGGTACTCTACGTCTACTTCATTAAACATGAGATAGAGTTATGACTACCGAAATTCATGCACACAACGTTTTAAACCTGCTTAGTGAAAAGCCACTGACTCGTGAAGAGTTGACGCAAGAACTCGCTCAAACTTATGGCGCAGAAGCGCGTTTTCATACGTGTAAGCTGAACGGTCTGGATTTAGATGGATTGCTGAAGTTTTTCCTGAAGATGGAAAAGGTCGTGGTTATTGATGACAAGCTTTGCACTAATCGCGAACGTGTGTGTAACCACTAATTCCCAGAGATTTGGTTTTTAGAGCCTTTTGGCTTTTATCGATAAGAAGAGTGGATGCGACGTTTCGGCTTCACTCTTTAAATTCTCTTTTTCCTTTTTTCTTTTTCCTTTCTATTTGCTCTCGCAAAATTCCCTTCTAATTACATAAGTTAATCCTTTTATTACTGCGTTCGAAAATCAATGTTGAGGCTGCTATACTCCGCGCACTTACGCTTTTCGAGACAAACTTATGGAAATTTTATCTGCAGCAACCATGCTGTTTCTTATTATGGACCCGCTTGGCAATCTACCAATCGTGCTCTCTATCCTTAAGCATATTGACCCGAAGCGTCGCCGTATTGTTCTGATTCGTGAGCTGATGTTCGCACTGGTTATCTTGCTGCTGTTCTTATTTGCGGGTCAAAGCATCATGAACTTCCTGCACGTGCAGCCTGAAACCTTGAGTATCTCTGGCGGTATTATTCTGTTTATTATCGCGATTAAGATGATTTTCCCAAGTGCGGGTAGTATTACTGGCCTCGCGGCGGGTGAAGAACCGTTTATTGTGCCGATGGCGATCCCAATGATTGCTGGCCCTTCAGTGATTGCGGCATTGATTCTGTTGTCGACACAGCACCCTGACAATATGTTAGAGCTTTCAGCGGCTGTGATGCTGGCTTGGGGCGCTACCTTCTTCATTCTGATGTTTAATGGCTTCTTCCTGCGAGTGCTGGGAGAGAGAGGGCTTAAAGCCATCGAACGCTTGATGGGCTTGTTGTTGGTTATGCTGTCGACGCAAATGTTCCTCGATGGTGTGAAAGGCTACATGGGCTAACATCAATATCATTGCTGAATAAAAAAACGCCGCTCAAATGAGCGGCGTTTTTGTCTCTACTGTTTCTGTCATGATGTTTTCTGTAGCTAAGCGTTTTATATCTGGGCTTAAGCTCGATTACATCATGTGTTTGCGTCGGATATCGAGTAAGGCGAAGACACCGAAAATCAATATTGACCACTTCTCCCAACGTGACATCTCGATCTTGTCGCCGAAAGCACCGATGAAAATCAGCATCTGCAGGCCGTGCATGAAGAACAAGAATGCTGTCATGATATAAAGCGCAATCGCAGCATTACCCGGGAACGGGTAGAAAATATTTACGATCAAGATAAACCAAACAAAGGCGATGGCTGCTTTTGCTAGTGGAAGCAAGAACTTCATTCAATAACTCCTATTCTTCAGTAATTCGATTGAACAGTCGGTAGCTTGACTGTCCGGTGGTCTTATCGCGATGCAATTCCCAGTTCTCTGGCATAGCTTCGAGTTTCAGTTCTTTCTCTGTCTCGACGTAAATGATGGCATTGTCTGCAAGCCAACCGTTACTCTCAAGCAGTTGTACTGTTTCTGCCAGTAAGCCTTTGCGAAATGGTGGATCAAGGAAAACCATATCGTAAGGAGTGCCTGGTTTCTTAAGGAAAGAGATAGCATCAGTATTCACGACATTAATGTTGTCTGCCTTGAGCTCTTTCGCGTTATCAGAAAGCTGTTTAGCCGCCTTTTGATTCATTTCGAGCAGTGTCACCATTTTGGCTTGGCGAGAAGCTGCTTCAAAACCTAGACCGCCAGAACCGGCAAATACATCCAAGCAAGTTGAATGTGGGATATCTTGAGCCACCCAGTTAAAGAGTGTTTCTTTTACTCGGTCAATGGTTGGGCGTAATCCTTCTAAATCATGAACAGGCAGCTTTCTACCTCTCCATGAGCCACTAATAATTCGAACAAAGCCTCCGGATGGCTTTTTTTGTGATGTGTTTTGCTGGCGACGTCTTACCATAGATTTTTTGACCGCTAATAAAGTGATACTATACCGAGCCCAATTTAAGTGGGTTCGTGTATTAAATAAATTTGCAATGACAAAGTGTATCAAGCTAAAAGCAAACTTATCACTGCTTTGTCATTTTTCTTTACTATTCGTTTGTACAAGCTTGTATTGTATAACAATAGCAAAGAGTCGACGTGTATTAAGTCAATACAGCTAATTAGTAGATCTAGGAAACTCCTCTGATGACGGAAAAAAAGAAGCGCGGATTATTATCGTGGCTTGGTTTTGGTGAAGAAGAACAAAGCCCAAAAACTCAGAATGAAGCGAACGTAGAAAGCGTTGAAGATCAAACTGAAGTTGAATCACAAGTTGAGGCTGAACAGGTCGCGCCTGAAGCTGAACAAGTTAAGCCAACTGAATCTGAGCAAGCGCTTGAAGAAGCTCAACAAGAGCAGCAACCTGTCGCAGCAGAAGCAGAAGCAGAAGCAGAAGCAGAACAGGAAGAAGTGGCAGTTCCTCAAGCTAAGGTTGAAGAAGTACAAGAGAAGCCGACAGAAAGCTTCTTTGCTCGTCTTAAGCGCAGCCTAAGCCGCACTAAAGCAAACATCGGTGCTGGTTTCTTTGGTCTGTTCAAAGGCAAGCAAATCGATGAAGACCTGTTTGAAGAGCTAGAAGAGCAACTTCTGATTGCTGACGTGGGTATGAATACCACGGTTAAGATCATTGAAAACCTGACAGAAAAAGCATCTCGCAATGACCTAAAAGACGGTGAAGCGCTTTATGGTCTGCTCAAAGAAGAGATGGCAGACATCTTAAGCCAAGTGGAACAGCCACTGGTTGTTGATACCACTAAAACACCTTACGTTATCTTAATGGTGGGTGTGAACGGTGTAGGTAAGACAACTACGATCGGTAAGCTGGCGAAACAATTCCAAAATGAAGGCAAGAAAGTGATGCTAGCAGCGGGTGATACCTTCCGTGCTGCAGCCGTTGAACAGCTTCAGGTTTGGGGTCAGCGTAACGATGTGCCAGTTATCGCTCAACACACTGGTGCGGACAGTGCGTCTGTTATCTACGATGCGATTGAAGCAGCGAAGGCTCGTGGTGTTGATGTTGTGATTGCTGATACAGCCGGTCGTTTGCAGAACAAGAGCAACCTGATGGAAGAGCTACGCAAGATCGTTCGTGTAATGAAGAAGATTGATGACTCTGCGCCACACGAAATCATGCTAACGCTCGATGCAGGTACAGGTCAGAACGCTATCAGCCAAGCGAAGTTGTTCAGTGAAGTGGCTCCAGTTACGGGTATTACACTGACTAAGCTAGATGGTACGGCGAAAGGTGGTGTAATTTTCTCAATTGCTGACCAGTTCCAGATTCCAATCCGCTACATTGGTGTGGGTGAAGGTATTGATGACCTGCGTCCATTTGAATCTAAAGACTTCATTGAAGCACTATTTAGCCGCGAAGAGTAACGCGAGTAGCAAAGTGGTTTATCCTTAATCTGCTACCGTTTTTAAATTTGATATTAGTGATCGTAAGAGGAATTTTCGGTGATCAAATTTCAGCAAGTGAGTAAAGCCTACCGAGGTGGAAGACAAGCGCTCCAAAAAGTGGACTTTCACCTGAAACGTGGAGAGATGGCTTTTTTGGGTGGGCACTCTGGGGCTGGTAAAAGTACCTTGCTGAAGTTGATCTGCGCGATAGAGCGTCCAACCGATGGACGTGTCTGGTTCAACGATCACGATATCACTCGTATCCCAGCCAAAGACATTCCTTTCTTACGCCGTAATATTGGGATTGTTTTTCAAGACCATCGCCTGCTGATGGACCGTTCGATTTTCGATAACGTCGCTCTGCCTATGCGTATTGAATCTATTTCTGAAAACGAAATAAAACGCCGAGTCAGTGCTGCGTTGGATAAAACCGGTTTATTAGATAAAGCCCGTTGTTTGCCAAGCCAACTTTCTGGTGGTGAACAGCAACGCGTGGGTATTGCGCGCGCCGTGGTTAACCGTCCAACTCTGCTTTTAGCCGATGAGCCTACCGGTAACCTAGACCCTGAATTATCTAACCGTGTATTACGCTTGTTTGAAGAGTTCAACCGTGCGGGTGTGACGATCATCCTAGCGACGCACGATATCGGGTTAGTGAACACTCGCCCTCAGTACCGCCATCTTGAATTAAACCAAGGATTTTTGAGTGAGGTTGAAGACTATGGCCGCGAATAAGCGCATCAAGAAACCTCAATCTAATCGAGCAGCAAACCGCGCTTCAAGCGACGGCTTCTTTGTTGTTCACTGGAAACAAGCCAAGTCATCGTTCTCACAAATGTGGCAGCGCCCGTTAGGCAACTTGCTGACCCTTGCGGTGATCTCTATGGCGTTGGCGATGCCAGCTTGTTTGTACCTATTGGGTAAAAATGTTGGGGAAGTGGCGCAAGATGTCACTAGCCCGTCACAAATAAGTGCTTATGTAGAGGATGGTATTCCTGAGCCACGAGTAATGGTGCTTAAGGATGAAATCGAAAGTTGGGATCAAGTTGAGCTGGTGGAGTACATTTCTCCGCAGCAAGGGCTTGCTGACCTCAGCCAGTATTCTGGTTTTGAAGACGCCTTAACCATCCTCGACGATTATTCACTGCCAGGTGTGCTGGTGATTACGCCAAGCGTGCACAGCGATACCCTAATCAAAAAACTGGCAGGCACAGTTAAACAACAAGAATTAGTCACCGATGTTCGCCTAGACGAAGATTGGTTAGCGCGATTAGATGCGATCAAAGCATTAGCGGCTGTCATCGTGATTACCTTAACGGTATTGATGTTGGGCGCGGTATTTCTGATTATCGGCAATACACTACGATTTAATGTGTTGGCGCATAAAGAAGAGATTCAAACCATGAAGCTGATTGGTGCGACCGACAGCTACATTCTTCGACCATACCTTTATGCTGGGATGTGGTTTGGCGTTTTAGGTTCGATTAGCGCTTGGGTAATGACGGCATTGATTACCGTATTGCTGAACAGCGCGGTGGATGACTTGGCTCAGCTATACGACAGCCACTTCCGTTTAATTGGCCTGAGTTGGGATGAATCTTTACTGCTTTTGATCGTCGGAACTCTGCTTGGTAGTGTGGCTGCAAAGCTTTCTGCACAGCGTCACCTAAAAGAAATTGAACCAGTTTAGGTGAATAGAGTCATATTTAGACGAAAAATAGGCACTTCTTTAACCAGTTTTTGCCTTGTATAGACGAATTGATTATGCATAATTACTTCCCCCTCCTTGAAACCTGTTCATTTTAGGTTCAAGATTGTAGGGTTTTAATAGATGTATTACTCCAGATCAGAGATTGATGAGGAACCGAATGGCAAACCAAGCGTATCAAATGGCTTTAGTCACACAAGATAGTTTAGATAGCTATATCCGCTCAGCGAACAGCTACCCTATGCTGACTCCTGAAGAGGAACGTGGACTTGCAGAGCGATTACATTACAAAGGTGAGATCGACGCTGCGAAAGGCTTGATCCTTTCCCACCTAAGATTCGTGGTGCACGTTGCAAGAGGCTACTCTGGCTACGGGCTACCAATGGCTGATCTCGTCCAAGAAGGTAACATCGGCTTGATGAAGGCTGTTAAGCGCTTCAATCCAGAAGTTGGTGTTCGTCTCGTCTCGTTTGCTGTTCACTGGATCAAAGCTGAAATCCATGAATACGTTCTACGTAACTGGCGTATCGTTAAAATTGCGACCACTAAGGCACAGCGTAAACTGTTCTTTAACCTTCGTAAGTCTAAAAAGCGTTTGGGTTGGTTCAATAACGGTGAAGTTGAGACGGTTGCTCGTGAACTGGGTGTTGAGCCTTCAGAAGTTCGTGAGATGGAATCTCGCTTAGCAGCACAAGATGCGACGTTTGAAGCGCCTATGGACGATGACGATGGCGGTTCTGCTTACACTGCTCCAGTTTACTACCTAGAAGACAAGGCGTCAGACGTTGCTGAGACGGTTGAAGCGGCTAACTGGGAGTCACACACCAATAATCGCCTAGGGCTAGCACTAGCAAGCTTAGACGAGCGTAGCCAACACATTGTTCGCTCACGTTGGTTAGACGACAACAAGGCAACCCTGCAAGACTTAGCGGATACCTACAGTATATCAGCTGAGCGTGTTCGCCAGTTAGAAAAGAATGCGATGAAGAAATTGAAACAAGCCGTTGGTGATTTCTAATAGCTTCTACTTTCTAGTAGAGCTAACAAATAGCTGAATTTTGAAAAGGCCGAGATCGAGAGATCTCGGCCTTTTTGTTTTGGATCGATTTCTCAACTTTTGCGATCGAAATTTGCAAAATGATTTTGTGGATAACTCTGTGAGAAGTTTATTCGTCAGCTATCTAAAAGCAGTGTGTAGTAAGGCTTTGACGGGGTTTTTCGAGTGGGGATATGTTTCAGTTAACCCACAGTTAGATCAGGATCATTACTACATGTTGTGGATCTATTTTTGAAAAGACACTTTATTCACGCAATTCACAGATTTATCCACAAATGGTGTAAAAGTGATCGCTGGTGGATAACCTTATTAAGTGGATGTGAATGTTAGCCTTGGGATAGGTTACAATGGCAGCAAAGTAAATCAGTATAAAAAGAGAAAGTCATGGACCAGTTTAAACATATCGATGTTAAAGGCGCTCAAGCCCTCATCGAACAAGGCGAAGCTCGACTTGTCGATATACGTGACCCGCAGTCTTTTGCGGTTGCCCACCCAAAAACAGCCTACCACCTGACTAACGATACGATGGTGTCATTCATGGATGAGGTTGAGTTCGAACAACCTATCTTAGTGATGTGCTACCACGGCATCAGTAGCCAAGGTGCGGCACAATATTTAGTGAACCAAGGCTTTGAAGAGGTATATAGTGTTGATGGTGGTTTCGAAGCTTGGCATCGTGCTGAACTTCCAGTGATCGCAGGTTAATGACTTTCATCACCTGAACCGCCTCAAGCATCCCTCATAGAATGAATAGGAAGTAACAATGATTAGATTGATGGTGTTAGACAATCCACGTCTTGCTCAAGCATTTATTGATTATATGGCCTCTCGTCAGATCCCTATTCAGATGTCTCCAGAGGGAGAAGGGCGTTTTGCTCTTTGGCTTCTTGATGGCCAATTTCAGGTTGAAACCGAAGCTGAGCTGAATCGTTTTCTGGCTGAGCCCAATCATAAGCGCTATCAAGCTGCATCTTGGGACATGGCAGAGACCAGAAAGAGCAACTTCCATTACCACACGCCAAGCTTCATGGGCATGATCAAAGCCAAAGCAGGCCCAGTGACACTAAGCCTGATGTTGGTGTGTGTGGTGATTTTTGCGCTGCAACAGATCGGTTTTGGCCAAGCTATTTTCAATGCCCTACATTTCCCAGCGGTGGATGGACAGCAATGGCAGCTGTGGCGTTGGTTGAGTCATGCCGTTCTACATTTCTCTGTTATGCACATCGCATTTAATATTTTGTGGTGGTGGCAGCTAGGTGGAGACATTGAGAAGAAACTTGGCAGCCTCAAGCTACTTCAGATCTTTGCTGTCTCTTCTGCGCTTTCAGGTGCTGGGCAGTATTGGGTTGAAGGGGCGAACTTCGGTGGTTTGTCTGGTGTTGTGTATGCCTTGGTTGGTTACTTATGGGTGGTTGGTGCGAAGGCGCCACAACTTGGTTTAGGTATCCCAAGACAGATTGTCGGCTTTATGTTGGTGTGGTTGGTGCTTGGGTACATGCAGCCATTTATGGCTATCGCCAATACGGCGCATTTAGCTGGTCTAGCCGCTGGTGTGATTATTGGCTTTATCGATGCGATGAAAGCACCAAGCTCGGCAAGAAGCTAATTCATATCTTCTAATGAGTAGCCAAACGATAGAGACAAAAAAAGCGGCCAGATGAGCCGCTTTTTTATTGGGATTCGTTTTACATCATTACTGATAAAGGTATTTGGTAAACAGTAAGTCAGCAATCAGGGTTTTACCTGTCTCTGGAAGCAAAATCTTGTTGAGGTGTTCAACTAAGGATTTTCTTAAGTCTTCACGGCCAGATAGAGATTTAATGGTTTCTTCGTTTTGTTTGCCAAGCAATTCAATCACCGCATCGCGAATCAGTGGTTGGTGATGCTCAATAGCGGCCAAGTCGCTACTATTTGCCACCATGATGTCGAGGCGAACCTGAATGTAGCCCAGTTTTTTACCTTTAGTGTAAAAATTGGTGGTCAGGTCTGGCTCTAGCGTGAAGTAGGCGAGTTTAGCTGCCGACTCCTCTTCCGCGAAACTTGATGCTGAAAAGAGTAGGGTAATCGCAAGAAATATTTGGGCTACATAACGTTTGTGCATATTTGTGACTTTTCTTTAGTTTATTCGCGATATTCGAAACGCATTAGTCTTGTTACAATGAGCGGTCTAAATCTAAATACGTTTACAATTCGAAGAACGCTTTAATTTTGTTCGAAAGTTGAAGCTTTATTGTACGTGTAAAGTCACCTATTGAATACTAGTATGAATCAGCCAATATCGCTGTATCTTAATTCGTTAATGAATGTAGATTGGCAAAGTACAGAAACATTTGATTTTCCTAATGAAACCACCAAAGAGTGGCTGATGGAGCAAGGTTCTCTTTCCCGCAAGTTGGGGAAGTGCTGTCAGCACCTGTCTGTTGAGTTGCTTCATAATCAAGTTGTAGAACGCTCAATGCTGCAACAAGACGAGGAACATCTTTTATCATCGTTTGATTGCTTACTGCGTAAAGTGATTTTAAAGGGTGATGACGAACCGTGGGTGTTAGGTCGAACCTTGATTCCCCGAGTCACATTAGAAGATCATCAGCACTCAGACCTTTCTCAACAAGGTAATGTCCCGCTTGGATTGACCGTTTTCAGTGCTGAGAACGTGGAGCGAGATGCGCTGCAAGTCGGTTGGGTTATCGCAGGCGATGAGCGATTACTCGCGCGTCGTTCTCGATTATGGATGAACCATAAACCGATGCTTGTGGCAGAACTGTTTTTACCAACATCACCCATTTACTCTAAGGAGAGTGTGTAAATGCTTGCCACCAAAGCGAAGGCGTATTGGCAATTAACGCGAATGAATCGCCCGATTGGTACCCTATTACTCCTTTGGCCGACCTTGTGGTCACTGATTATCGCCGCACAAGGTATGCCTGATTTTGATGTCTTGGTTGTTTTTGTACTCGGCGTGGTGTTGATGCGTTCAGCTGGCTGTGTGATCAATGACTTTGCGGACCGTAAAGTAGATGGTCATGTTAAACGTACCAAGCAGCGTCCACTGCCGTCTGGTTTGGTTTCCAGTAAGGAAGCGATTCTGCTCTTTTTAGTGCTAGCCGTAGTTTCATTCTTGCTGGTACTCACCATGAATCCACTGACCATTAAGCTCTCATTTATTGGTGTGGGTCTGGCGTTCATTTACCCTTTCATGAAGCGTTTTACGCATCTTCCACAGTTGTTTCTTGGCTTAGCGTTTAGTTGGGCGATACCAATGGCTTGGGCGGCACAAACCAATGAACTGCCAAGCATTGTGTGGTTTGTCTTCGTGATTAACGCGTTGTGGACGATTGCTTACGACACGCAATATGCGATGGTTGACCGAGATGATGACTTGAAGATTGGTATTAAATCGACGGCTATTTTATTTGGTCGCTTCGATAAACTGATTGTTGGCTCTTTGCAACTCGTCACCCTAGCGATGCTGATTGCGTTAGGCATGCATTACCAACTAGGAGATACCTTCTATTGGGCATTGTTGGTAGCGGGCAGCTTGTTTGTGTATCAACAACACCTGATGCGCCACCGTGATCGAGACCTATGCTTCCAAGCCTTTCTCAATAATAACTATGTTGGAATGGCAGTGACAGCGGGCTTGTTCATTACCTTCTGGTAAGCATCCGCTTTTCGAGTTAACGAATGCTAAAGAAAAAGGCACCCATTGGGTGCCTTTTTTGATCGCGTTGAATCTGCTATCAGAGCCCTGCTATATACAGGAATTACTCGACTTGGTGAATACTCTCTTGAATAGTCAGACGGACTTCTGGGTAAAGCATCGAGTAAAGAAGCTTAGCGAATTGCTGAGTCTTCTCTAAATCGCAGTTGCCGTCGTTATCTAGGTACTGTTGCTGCTTCAACGTTGCGAACATAGAAGCAAACACACCTTTATCGAAGAATTCGGGAGCATTGATACCATGCAATCGACCAAGTCGCTGTGCGATGTCTTGGCTTTTCTGCTCAAGGTCAGATTTGTCCAGTTCCGGATTCTCTGCCAGCAAGTTTAGAGCAATAGAGTAGCGCTGTAGCGTTTCTGAAATCGTACGGCCTAACAGCATAAGAGCTTGGCTGTTCGATTGGTTGATCGTCACTTCATTGTCAGACACAACAATCATGCCCTGGCTAACAAGTTCATCAATGATGTTTGATACTACGCCTTCAAGCTGTGATTCGTCGTAGCTTAAGAACAGCTCTTTCTTTAAGAACGGATAAATTGCTGCAACATTCTTTTGAATCGCTTCAATCGATAAACCGCGCTGACGAATGGTCATCTGGGCAATTAAAGATGGCAGAGCGAACAAGTGAATGATGTTGTTTCGGTAGTAGGTCATCAGAATTGACTGGTGACGGTCTAGCGAAATAATGTCGCCCATTGAGTCTGATTCAATTAGGAACTTGTTCAGCGATTCAGCGTGTTTTACCAGATCTTCAGCACTGTCTTTTGGTACCGTAAATGTATCAGAGTAAGGTACGTTCTTAAGCAGAGACAGGTAGCAATTGATCTGAGAAACCAAAGAGTCACGAGACAATGCGCGCTGTCTTGAGGCTAATAGCGCGGTTGCACAAAGGGTCAATGCGTTGGTCGCCGCGGCATCGTTAATGTGCGTCATCATTTTGGTCGCCAGGTCATTAACCACTGGATTCATCCATTGTGGTTTACTGGTGCCCATTGGGTCGATGTCTTTGGTCCACTCTGGTGAGTGCTCATTCAGGTATTGGTTCAGTTGAATCGGCTCACCGAAGTTCACGTAGCCTTTACCAAAGTTACGCAGCTTACGAATGGTACGAATCACTAAGCTCGCGTTTTCTTTTTCTTTACGCTTGCCACGAAGTTCTTTCGCGTAAGTCGCTACTTCCATCACGTGCTCGTAGCCGATGTATACAGGAACCAAAGTCACCGGACGGTTCATGCCGCGCAGCATTGCTTGGATTGTCATCGCTAGCATGCCCGTTTTCGCTTGCAGTAGACGACCTGTACGAGAACGACCACCTTCACTGAAGTACTCTACTGAGTAACCTTTAGCGAACAATTCCGCTAGGTATTCACGGAAAATCGTCGAGTACAGTTTGTTGCCTTTGAAGCTACGACGAATAAAGAACGCACCACCATGACGGAAAATAGGACCGGCAGGGAAGAAGTTCAGGTTGATACCCGCAGCGATGTGCGGAGGCACCATGCCTTCGTGGTAAAGCACATAAGAAAGCAGTAAGTAGTCCATGTGGCTACGGTGACAAGGCACGTAAACAATCTCGTGACCATCTTGAGCCAACTTACGAACCGTTGAAGCGTTGCTGATATGCAGGCCTTGGTACAACTTATTCCACAGCCAACCAAGAATCTTCTCACCACGCTTGATCAGCGAGTAAGAGAAGTTCGCAGCAATCTCGTCCATGATGTCTTGAGCTTCTTTGCTCGCTTTCTCGATCGAGATGTTCTTTGCTTGTGCTTCGTCTTCAATCGCTTTTTTGATCGCTTCTGATTTTAACAGGCGATCAAACAGAGCTTGGCGGCTTGGTAGGTTAGGGCCTGATGCTGCAAGCTTTTGGCGAGAGAAGTGAATACGTGCCACGCGCGCCAGTTTGTGCGCGATGGTGCTGTCGGTGCCGTGTGAGTTGGCCATGTAACGCAGAGAAACCACAGGACTAAAGCGAACCAAGCAGTCACGACCGGCTAGCAATACCGCTTTTGATTTCTCTAAGCCGTTCATTGCCTGTAGGTAAGGCTTCTGGTTATTCTCTTTACCAGGTTTGCGCCCCCACAAAACGGTAGCAGGGATAACTTGAACATCGAGTTCAGAGTCGTCGGCGTGCAGTGAAAGCAATTCAGAGAACACTTCAATTGAAGAGCTTGGTACATAATCATCGTCTTGCAGCAGAGTTTTGCGAGAAGAGATGAAAACGTAGCGTTGCAGTGATTTGCCGTTGATTTCAAGCTTGCTCAACGGATCAGGTAGGCCTAATTCAAGTGCATGTTTTTGCAATGTAAGAATGTCGACACTTGAGCGAAACGGTAAGGCGTATACAATCGGTTTGCTCAAATCAATGTTCAAATCCTCAACAGGGTTTGAAGGAATTGATGTGCCCTTTACCAATACGGATAAAGGTAGCTTCATTAATGAACGTGAAAAAGATTGTCCAGAAGACATATAGGTTCACTGCCTCAATAGTTATTTCAATGTGCTGAAGCGTATCTCTATTTCTCTGATAAAAAGGATAAATCCTATGAGTGAAATAGGGATAAGCCTAGGCGTAAATTTAATCGATGCAAGAATACCAGAAACTGGTCTAACCTTTTAATGGAAATAGTCATATTGCCGTTAAGTTTGTGGAAAATCATTCATCGACTGATTGAGTATAGGGTTAAAAATGACCAAAAAATCAAACACCGGATTCAAACGCATCATCAAAGCAGCAGGCTTTTCATGGCAAGGCATTACGAGTTCGTTTAAAAATGAGGCTGCATTTCGACAGGAAGTGTTCATGGCGGTCGTGCTTATTCCGTTGGCATTTTACCTAGATGTAAGCCAAGTTGAACGAATCTTAATGATCTCATCGGTGGTATTGGTGATGGTTGTCGAGCTAATCAATACCGCGATTGAAGCGGTTGTCGACCGAATCGGCAGTGAATATCATGAGCTTTCTGGGATGGCTAAAGATGTCGGTTCGGCAGCAGTTTTCATCTGTTTGGCACTCGCAGGTTATGTGTGGCTAGAGATCCTGTTTTTGTAATTTGCTAAAAATGAACTAAAAACAACCAATTGCTTTGCTTTTGTTCAGTTACTGGATATACTCACAGTCAACTGTATAAAAAGACAGGTGAATCATGAAGCCGTTAACGCCCCGCCAGCAACAAGTCTTTGACCTTATCAAAGGTAAGATCGAAGATTCCGGTATGCCACCGACACGTGCAGAAATCGCGCGTGAACTAGGCTTCCGTTCTGCTAATGCTGCAGAAGAACATTTGAAAGCTCTTGCTCGTAAAGAAGCGATTGAGATTATCCCGGGTGCGTCTCGCGGTATTCGTATTTTGCTTGAAGATGCAGCAAACGAAGAGCAAGGTTTACCATTAATCGGTCAGGTTGCCGCTGGTGAGCCTATCTTGGCTCAAGAGCATGTAGAAATGCATTACCAAGTTGATCCAGGCATGTTTAAACCACAAGCTGACTTCTTACTTCGTGTAAATGGCGAAAGTATGAAAGACATCGGTATTATGGATGGTGATTTATTAGCTGTTCATAAAACACAAGATGTACGCGATGGTCAGGTTGTAGTGGCTCGTGTCGATGATGATGTAACGGTAAAACGCCTAGAACGTAAAGGTTCAACGGTTCTGTTACATGCTGAAAATGAAGAGTTTTCTCCAATCCATGTCGATCTAGAATCTCAACACTTGTCTATTGAAGGGCTTGCGGTTGGTATTATTCGCAACACCGACTGGATGTAGTCAGTACAAATAGCTTATTGATATTTATTCTCAATAACTTGCCATTGTAATTGATATTCATTATCATCTTCTTTGTCGAGATACAAGGAAGATGATGATGCCAAACCCAACCAAACCTCAAATGAAGCCGCTTACTCGTAAGCCGCGCTCCTCTGTTCAAAAGGCTTCTTCTGAACAAGGGTCTGTACATCAAGAATTCCAAGTTCCGACCAACCTCGTTCAACATCTTTGGTTTCGTAGTCGTGAAAGCCTAGCCGATGATGGTCTCGTTTATGACCCCATCGCAGCTCAAGCCTGCAAGCGTTGCCAGCTCGCACCTGAATGTCTTACTGGCGAGCTAGACCAACAACAACTTCTCTACGCAACACTGACTCAACTTTGTGACTCTCAAGTTCAGCAATTTCTATCTCACAACCCAGATGCTTGGATCATCAATGTTGGAGCAGGGCTCGATACCCGCTTCTACCGTTTAGATAATGGACGCTGCCATTGGGTTGAGCTGGATGTCACGGAAAACCTTGTGTGGCGCCAACGTCTGTTCCACAAAAATGAACGCTATCGTTTGGAGTGTGGTTCTGTCGATGACCTGACTTGGTTGGATGAACTCAATATTCCAGAACAAGCCTCGGTGATGGTGGTGTGTGAACATGCTCTGCTGGATTGCAATGAACAGCAGACGGCGAACTTCATTCAGTCTTTGAGTCGCTACTTTACTCATGCACATGCGTGTTTAGTCTTAGCTGGAGATAAAAGCTCAAGTACGTTGGGGCAAAAACTTGGTTCAGGAAAGTATGCGCATGGCCTATCTTCTCCAATAGACAGTGTTCTCAATTGGTTGCCATGGGCACAATGGGTAAAAGCGTTTTCTCCACTAGACCAAAAATGCAACCGTTGGAAATTGTGGCAGCGACTTCTTTGTAAGATCTCTCAGGTCAAAAAGCGTTTAACGCCGCAGTTAGTGCTCGTTAAGTGGTAATCCTAGGTGTTTTGTATTTCGAGTAACTGAGTACATAGCCGGTATAAGTAAAATTCCACAACATAGTGAAAGCCCACCCACTAGGTTAAACTATCGCCTCTAATCTAAGAGGTGATCGTGAAGTTATTTAATCCCCAAACTATTTTTCAAACGCTATCCAATCAGGCGATGCATAAAAAAGTGCTGTTGCTCGCGATCCCGATGGTTCTCTCTAATATTACTGTTCCACTGTTGGGCTTAGTCGATGCGGCGGTTATCGGTCACCTAGAGCACTCTTGGTATTTAGGTGGTGTGGCGCTGGGCGGCACAATGATCAGCGTGACCTTTTGGTTGCTTGGTTTCCTGCGTATGTCGACAACAGGGCTAGCTGCACAATCTTATGGTGCGAATGATGGCAAGCAACTAGGCTTAGTTTTTGTGCAAGGCGTGACCATGGCCTTAGGGTTTGCTGGTGTCTTTTTACTTTTACACAGTTTAGTCGCCGATTTAGTTTTCTCATTGAGTAGCGCCAGTGATCAAGTTAAGCACTATGGTCAGCAATATTTCTCAATCCGCGCTTGGAGTGCACCTGCCGCGCTGACTAACTTTGTGATTCTAGGTTGGCTGCTCGGGACTCAAAACGCCAAAGCGCCAATGTGGATGGTGATCATCACCAATATCACCAATATCGTTTTGGATATCGTTTTTGTTATCGGCTTAGGGTGGCAAGTGGAAGGTGCTGCATTGGCATCTGTAATGGCTGATTATGCCGGTCTAACATTTGGCCTAATTTGTGTTTACCGAATCTGGGCGAAGAAGCAGTTACCATCGCCATGGGATCTGCTTAAGAAAACCAGCCAAGGTTTGAGTCGTTTCGTGAAATTGAATCGCGATATCTTTCTTCGTTCATTATGCCTACAAGCGACTTTCACTTTCATGACCTTCCAAGGTGCAAGCTTTGGCGATGATGTTGTTGCGGCCAATGCCGTGTTGATGAGTTTCTTGATGATCATCTCTTATGGGATGGATGGCTTTGCCTACGCAATGGAAGCGATGGTCGGTAAGGCGATAGGCGCGAAAGACAAAGATGAGCTGAACCAGTCATTGATTGGAACTTTCTTCTGGAGCTTCAATATTTGTTTGGTACTGACCATAGTGTTCGCACTCGTTGGCTCGAGCTTAATCAATATGATCACCACAATCCCAGACGTGAAGAGTCAAGCCGAGGTGTATTTACCGTGGTTAATCGCAATGCCATTGGTGTCTATGTGGTGCTTCTTGTTGGATGGTATTTTTGTTGGAGCAACTAAGGGCAAGGATATGCGCAATAGTATGTTTGTTGCGACCTGCAGTTTCTTCGCGATTTTCTATTTAGCATCAGGTTTAGAGAACCATGCACTGTGGTTAGCGATGCTGAGCTTTATGGCAATGCGCGGAATTGGTCTTGGTGTGTTGTTTGTTTCTCAGTGGAAGAAAGGGGAGTTTCTCGCTTAGCTCGAGGGCTCTGTTTGTGGAGAGTAAATGAGGCTGTACAGGTAAAGGGGTATTTAGAACATCATGATCTAATTACTATCAATACCTTAACATTCAATATCTTAAATAAAAACAGCAAGCGCATGGCTTGCTGTTTTATGCATTTGGCCTATGGGTGGTCAAATACTCCTATTGGTTCTATATCTAGAATAAACGGTTAAGCCCGTTGAGTGCTGCAACACGATAAGCTTCCGCCATCGTTGGATAGTTAAAGGTCGTATTCACAAAGTACTCGATGGTATTTGCTTCACCTTTCTGCTCCATGATCGCTTGTCCGATATGGATGATTTCAGCGGCACGCTCACCAAACACGTGGATACCTAAAATCTCTTTGGTTTCGCGATGGAACAGGATCTTCAAGCTACCAATATCTTTACCCGCAATTTGAGCACGAGCTAGGTGTTTGAAAGAAGAACGTCCTACTTCATACGGTACTTTAGCTGCGGTAAGTTCTTGCTCGGTTTTACCAACAGAGCTGATCTCCGGAATGGTGTAGATGCCGGTTGGAATGTCTTCGATAAGGTGGCGTTCAGCTTCACCCTTCACAATTGCCTGAGCCACAAATCGACCTTGGTCATAAGCCGCGCTTGCTAGGCTAGGGTAGCCAATCACATCACCGACAGCGTAAACATGGTCAACATTGGTTTGGTAATTGGTATTTACTGAGACTTGCCCACGCGAGTCCGCTTCTAAGCCAACAGCACCAAGGTTCAGTTTATCGGTATTACCCGTTCGGCCATTGGCATACAGTAGGCAATCAGCGCGCATCTTTTTACCTGACTCTAGGTGAATGATCACGCCATCATCAGTGCCTTCAATTTTCTCAAAGGTTTCATCGTTGCGAATCACGACACCGCTGTTCCAGAAGTGATAAGAAAGTGCATCTGAGGTTTCATTGTCTAGGAATGACAACAGACGGTCACGAGTATTGATAAGATCGGTTTTTACACCCAAACCGCGGAAAATCGACGCGTATTCACAACCAATAACGCCAGCACCATAGATGATGATGTGTTGCGGGTCGTGTTTAAGAGAAAGAATCGAGTCACTGTCGTAGATACGTTCATGCAGGAAGTCGACGTTATCTGGTTGGTAAGGGCGAGAGCCTGTCGCGATAACAAATTTGTCTGCACTGTAATGTTCTTCAGTGCCATCGCTTTGCATTACCGAGACAGTGTTGGTATCGATAAAACGTGCAGTACCAAAGACCAACGTGCACTGGTTGCGGTCGTAGAAGCCTTGGCGTAATCGAGTCTGCTTGTCGATAACCGATTTGGCATGCCCCAAAATGTTAGAAAACGTTGAGTGTATGCTTTTGTTGTTCTGACAAAACAGCGGATTACTGTTGAATTCGATAATACGACTTACGGCATGACGCAGTGCTTTTGAAGGAATTGTTCCCCAGTGAGTACAACCACCACCAACGCTGCTCTCTTTCTCAATGATTGCAACGTTCAACCCGGCTTTGGTTAATCCCATCGCTGCCCCTTCTCCTCCGGGGCCACTA
Organism: Vibrio sp. 10N.261.55.A10; assembly: GCF_041470825.1. Classification (NCBI taxonomy): domain Bacteria; kingdom Pseudomonadati; phylum Pseudomonadota; class Gammaproteobacteria; order Vibrionales; family Vibrionaceae; genus Vibrio; species Vibrio sp. 10N.261.55.A10. The sequence goes on from NZ_JBFRNC010000043.1 coordinate 50,054, forward strand.
CCAATTACGATTACATCAAAGTGGTTGGAGTGCGGCATAGATATCTTCCTTGTTATATTTGATTAACATTGCTTTAGCGAGATTTTAACCGATTCTGTTCTCGGGTACATGAAAAGGGCATCAGAGAGTCGGTGGGATCACGCAGTGTTATCGAAAAAATAATATTTGGTATGTCGTATGTCTCCAAATGACAGCGTGGATATTGAAATTTTTTCTTCGAACGTATTTACTTCGGTACGTGAACAAAGAGGTATGTTTAGTGTCTTATATAACCAGAGTGCCTTATATAAATAAGTGATTCGCGTTATATTGAATAGAGTATTAGACATGCCTGTTTAGGCTGTAAAAGAAGAAATTGATAAAGTATGAAACCAATGGGCATTCGCGCACAGCAAAAAGAAAAAACTCGTCGCAGCTTAATCGATGCAGCATTTAGCCAGCTCAGCGCCGATCGTAGTTTTTCCAATCTAAGCTTGAGAGAAGTCGCTCGTGAGGCTGGAATAGCACCGACTTCCTTTTATCGTCACTTCAAAGACATGGATGAGCTTGGCTTAACCATGGTTGATGAAGGTGGCTTACTGCTGCGCCAGTTAATGCGTCAAGCTAGGCAACGCATAGTAAAAGAAGGCAGTGTGATTCGTACATCGGTTGAAACCTTTATGGAATTCATTGAAAGCAGCCCTAACGTATTCAGACTGTTATTGCGAGAGCGCTCAGGAACTTCATTTGAGTTTCGTGCAGCGGTAGCTCGTGAGATACAGCACTTCTCTGCTGAGTTAACCGAATATTTGATAACGACTGGCATGACACGAGACGAAGCTTTTACTCAAGCTGAAGCCTCCGTTATCTTGGTCTTCAACTCAGGGGCAGAAGCATTAGATTTAGATCGACGTCAGCGAGATGAACTGGCTGAACGCTTGATCATGCAATTGCGAATGATGGCCAAAGGGGCTTTTTGGTATCGTAAAGAACGTGAACGTAACCGATTAAAAGGCGGGATTGAATAATGTCGAATGAAAATAATACTGTAAACCGTGGTTCAGAAAGAAAGACACTCGTACTTGCTGTTATTGCCGGTGTGTGTGGTGATGCTCTGTTATCTTGGGTAACAATGAGCGAAGTGGGCTTCTCTATTTTCCCACTGATTGCTTTAGTCTTGGCTGTACAAGCACTTTACCAAGAGTACCTAACTAACCCAGTATCTGAAGATATTCCACTAGTAGGTTTGGCTTGTTTCTTTGTAGGTGCATTTGGCCACTCGGCTTTTGTGAAGGCACAACACCCTGATGCTGGCTCAAACTTCTTTGCGATTATTGTCGCGATGTTGCTTCTTGCATGGGTAGGTAAGAAACTCGGCTTTATCGGCAAAACTGCTTAAGCTGATTTAGAAATTAAAAAAACGAGCCAATGGGCTCGTTTTTTGTATCTGCTGTTTGGCTTAGACCTGAAAGCGATACTTACGCTTTACGCTCTAGGAATACGCCAGCTTCCATGTGGTGCGTGTAAGGGAACTGGTCAAACAGAGCAAAACGAGTGATGTCGTGCGTTTCGCTTAGGATGTCTAGGTTCTCTTTCAATGTTTCAGGGTTACAAGAGATGTACATGATACGCTCGTAGCCTTGAACCATCTTACAAGTATCAACATCCATACCTGAACGCGGTGGATCAACAAAGATAGTGTTGCAGTTGTAGCTCTTAAGATCGATGTTCGCTTGCTGTAGACGACGGAACTCACGCTTGCCTTCCATTGCTACAGTAAAATCTTCTGCAGACATACGGATGATCTGAACATTTTCAATGTTGTTCGCAGCGATGTTGTATTGCGCAGATTCTACTGACGGTTTCGCCAGTTCAGTTGCCAGTACACGCTCGAAGTTTTGTGCTAGCGCTAATGAGAAGTTACCGTTACCACAGTAAAGCTCAAGTAAGTCGCCTTTGCTGTCTTGAGTACAATCGACAGCCCATTCCAACATTTTCTCTGCCACTTTGCCGTTGGGTTGAGTAAAGCTGTTCTCTACTTGTTGGTAGATGTAGCTATCACCATTCACATCTAGCTTTTCAATTACGTAGTCGCGGTCCAGTACGATTTTCATCTTACGCGCACGGCCAATCAGGTTTAGGTTAAAACCTTCATCGTTTAATTGCTGCTTAAGTGCTTTAGCATCTTGAATCCACTGTTCACCTAATTGACGGTGGTAAAGCAATGACACCAAAATTTCGCCGCTTAACGTAGAAAGGAAGTCTACTTGGAATAGCTTGTGGCGCAGAGAGTGGTTGTCCTTCATTGCATCTGTTAATAGAGGCATTAGGTCATTGATAAGACGGCTAGCTGCAGGGAACTGGTCTACGCGGTATTTTTCTTTAGTCTCTTGATTGAACATGACGTAATACATATCGTCACCTTCATGCCACACGCGGAACTCAGCACGCATGCGGTAGTGTTGTTCTGGAGATTCATACACTTCCAGTTCAGGCACATCATATTCTGAGAACATTTCTGTAAGACGCTCTGTCTTTTCTGCCAGTTGTTCTTGGTAGCGTTGCGGGTTTACATCTAAATTCGCCATGGTTATGCCTTTTGCTGTCGTGCTTTTAAATCAAGAGCGCAGATTTTATTCAATCACAGGCGCTTGTCCAGTGTTGAGCGCCATTCAATGTAAATCGACCATGAAAACTATAGCTTATAACTATCTTAGACTAGACAAATGATTCAGAGGTCAATACTATCTCCGGCAAGCTGGTGCCATTTAGATGTATAGATGGCTGAAGAGGGAATCTGGTGTGAATCCAGAACTGACGCGCAGCGGTAAAAGAGAACGAGTATTCATCAGACACTGCAAATAGCTTTTTGTGGGAAGTCGAATATCAGGTAACCATAAGGTTGTGCTCTTGAGTCCGAATACCTGCCAGCGGCTAAACCATGACATGTGGTTTGGTAGGAATTTACGCGATTTAGGATCACAACATGAACAAATCCCTTTTAGCGGTTGCTGTAGCATCGCTGCTTTCACCTATCTCCAATTTACACGCCCAACAAGCATCTGCCGACGAAACCATGGTGGTTACGGCTAACCGTTTTGAGCAAAGCACGGAAAGTGTTGTCGCTCAAGTTGAAGTAGTAACACGCCAAGATATCGATCGAATTCAAGCTAAGTCTCTAACAGATGTGTTTAGACGATTGACGGGTATTCAGGTTTCACAAAATGGAGGCCGAGGACAGCAAGCTTCGATCTTTGTTCGTGGTGCTAACTCTGATCAAGTGCTTGTTCTCATTGATGGTATTCGTTTTGCGCGAGCTGCAAAGGGTGGTGTCGATTTTAGCCAGTTACCAATTACATTCGTTGACCGAGTGGAATACGTTCGAGGAGCTCGTGCCGCTATGTATGGCTCAGAAGCTATCGGCGGTGTTATCAACATTATTACTGTTGCAAACTCTGACAATGAAAAAACGGCAGTTAGTGCAGGTTTAGGAAGCTTAGATTACCAAGAGCTGAGCTTTGTTAGTGGTACTAAGGTCGGTGAAAATGGTCACTTGAACGTATCTGTTGGTTACGATTCCGATGAGGGATACAACGTTCATCCATTACCAGGTGTTAATGATGGTGATCGCCATGGTTTTGAATCACGCAATGCTCTAATTGGTTATGTTCATAATTTTGATCAGCAATGGAGTGGCTTCGCGAATTTCCGTATGTTTGAAACCATTTCTCAGTACGATGGTTCATTTGGTACAGACCATTCTTACAAAGAAGCTGAAGTTCAAAATTCGACCTTTGCTACTGGTGTTAAATATAGTGGCAGTGAACTTAAGTCTGATTTCTTAGTTAACTATCAGAATCAAGATAACTGGAACTACGAACAGTCTTTAGGCAAGAACTCAGCGTCAGCAACATCTGATGAGCTTGAACAGCTAAATGTTCAATGGGTGAATTCATACAAACTAACGTCGTCACTGACTCTTAGTGGTGGTGTAGATTGGCGTGATGAGGCTTATATTGTTAAGCCTTCGAATACTGAATACGACAGAACGAATGTTGCGTACTTCGCTGCATTAAACGCAGATGCGGATAAAGTGTTCGGAGAACTGAGTCTTCGTGTTGATGACAATGAGCAGTTTGGTACAGAAACTACTTACAACACAGGGTTAGGCTATCGTTATGCTGAGTGGCTTGTTGTAAAAGCAGCTTATGGCACATCCTTCAAAGCACCTAACTTGTATCAACTATATAGCTACTACGGTAATGCACAGTTAGAAGCTGAAAAGGCAGATTCATTTGAACTGACTTTTGGTGGCTTAATCAAGGATGTTGATTGGTCGATTACTGGCTATGACACGAACGTCGAAGACTTAATTGATTACAACTACGCGACAAGTAAGTACTACAATACCGATGGCGAAAGCCAATTACGTGGTGTGGAAATGGTCGTTGGATTTGATACTAGCTTTATTAACCACCAAGTGAGCGCTAATTTCCAAGACCCAGAAGATCAATCTGGTGAGCAACTGATACGCCGAGCTAAGAAGATTTACAAGTATAATGCAGTGGCTAGTTTCGATGATGTTGATGTTTCATTAGGTTTCCAATATGTAGGTGAGAGACCGGACTTCTCTGAAGATCTCGCAGCGTATAGCTTGTTTGATGTTTCAGTGAACTACTATGCGAATGAAAACCTTACTTTAAATGGTCGAGTGGATAACTTAACTGACGAAGAGTACGAGACTGCTGGTGGATACCCATCACCAGAGCGTACATATTACGTGAATGCTACTTACCAATTCTAATTATCACCTAAACCGCCTTCGGGCGGTTTTTTCTTATTGGGTATATCAATGAAAAAGAAAGTCGTCATAAGTTGGTCGTCAGGCAAAGACTCTACATTAACCCTAGAACGTCTACTTGAAAGCACCGAGTATGAAGTTGTTGCTCTCTATACTACGTATGTTGGAGATGAGGTCCCTTTCCAAGTCACGCCAATCGAGGTTGTCGGAATGCAGGCTACATTGATCGGTTTGCCTCTAATAACGATTGAGCTGCCGGAGGTGTTCCCAAGTAACGAGATCTATCAAAGTACGATTGTTACGGCGCTTAAAGGATCGGGTTTATCTATTGATGCCGTGGCATTCGGCGATATGTTTTGCAATGGTATTGCTGATTACCGAAGAAGTTATATAGAACCTGCGGGCTGGGAGTGTGTATTTCCTCTACTAGGAGAGAGTAGCCAAACTCTGGCTCAAGAAATCATAAATAGAGGAATCGAAACCTTTCTCGTCACAGTTGATAGCGATGCATTAGACATGAGCTATTGCGGGAAAGAATACACGCCTGAACTAATAGACAGTTTGCCAAGTCACGTCGACCCATGTGGAGAAGATGGTGAGTTCCATACCTTAGTAACGTCAGCGCCATGCTTTAAAGGTAAGCTCAAGATAGAGCTAGAAAATGTAGAGCAGGGTGAGCGCTTTGGGCATCAACGCTACCGAGCTTGCATTATATAGAGTGATGATTGGCGAAAACTAAGTGAAGGGGTATCATTGCTGCGGAACTTCTTACAGGTAATGGTTGTGTCGAAAAGCATACAAAAAAACATATTGGTCTTTGATTCTGGAGTTGGCGGCATCTCTGTATATAAAGAGATAAGCCAGTTACTACCAAATCACAACTATATCTATGTATTCGATAACGAGGCTTACCCATATGGTGAGCTCGATCAGCAAGTCCTCATTCAGCGAGTCCAAAGTATCGTCGCCAGTTTTGTTGCGAGTCACGCTATTGATATTGTGGTGATAGCTTGTAATACGGCCAGTACGATAGTCCTGCCTGCACTTCGCGCTAATAACCTTATCCCTATTGTCGGTGTTGTCCCGGCAATCAAACCTGCCTCGTTACTGGCTAATAAAGCGGTTGGACTTATTGCAACCCCTGCGACGATTACTCGTGAATACACACACGAGCTCATCAAAAACTTCTCGAGCAATAAAAGAGTAGAGCTGTTGGGTTCTACTCGACTGGTGGATATGGCCGAAGATAAACTCAGAGGTGAGGAAATTAGCCTTGAAGAGTTACAGAAAATCCTTCAACCGATGATCAACACGATTGATGTGGCTGTTTTAGGATGTACTCATTTCCCACTTATCAAATCTGAGATTCAACAAGTACTAGGTGAAAGTGTAATGCTGATAGATTCTGGTAAAGCAATAGCGAAGCGAGTTCAAGATTTGTTGGGTTTGGAAAGCGTTAATAAAGAAGGGGGAGTACGTGAAGTTTTTTGTAGTGCACTTCCTAAAAAAGAAAGTGCACTAAATAGTATGTTAAAGCAGTTAGGGTTTAGCTCAGTTCAGATTCGTCCGCTTCAGGATGTTTAGGATCATTTGCAACACGTACTTTTAAAGTGCGTTGCATGTAATCTTTATCGTTAAGTGCAGAGATTGCATGATTCACATCATTACTTGCCATAACAACAAATCCAAAGCCTCTTCTTTTACCAGTACGTTTGTCTTTCATTAAACGTACTGCAAATACTTCACCATGCTCTGAGAATAATTCACGTACATGTGATTCGTTCGCTTTGTATGGAAGGTTACCCACATAAAGTGTTTTGGTTGAAGCCTTAGGTTCTGAATCTGATTTTGAGTCGGTGCTTGAAAAGTTAACAACAAAAGCGGAAGCCAAGACACCAAGGATAAAGGTAATTGCAGGCGATATATCTACCTGAGAGAAAACAATGCCGCCTAATACAGCCAGTGCGACAATTAACAACATCGATTTTTTTGAGTTCATATCGGAATACTACATATTAATAAACGAAATAGACGCATCTACCATTAACAAAATAGACACATGAATCTTACGTTCATGGCTTCCATTTTTCCAATGTATTGCTGTGATACGTCTCAAATGTTTAGTTTTTATTCGAAAAATGCGGATCTGGTGGCTTTTTAGGCGAACAAAACTTTTATTTCAAAAAGCCCTTGTGCTCCATCTCAATCTCTCTATAATGCCGCCTCACCGACACGGAGTGAGACGAAAGTCACACAGCGAAATCGGTAGAGAAAAAGAGTTTGAAAATAACCCTTGACTCTCAAAGTGGTGCAGGTATAGTACGCACCCCTAGCGACTGAGATGTGAATCACAAAACGCTAGCGCTCTTTAACAATTTAAACC
>NZ_JBFRNC010000044.1:0-1463 GCF_041470825.1 Vibrio sp. 10N.261.55.A10
GGCGTCGAGCGGCGGACGGGTGAGTAATGCCTAGGAAATTGCCTTGATGTGGGGGATAACCATTGGAAACGATGGCTAATACCGCATAATGCCTACGGGCCAAAGAGGGGGACCTTCGGGCCTCTCGCGTCAAGATATGCCTAGGTGGGATTAGCTAGTTGGTGAGGTAATGGCTCACCAAGGCGACGATCCCTAGCTGGTCTGAGAGGATGATCAGCCACACTGGAACTGAGACACGGTCCAGACTCCTACGGGAGGCAGCAGTGGGGAATATTGCACAATGGGCGAAAGCCTGATGCAGCCATGCCGCGTGTATGAAGAAGGCCTTCGGGTTGTAAAGTACTTTCAGTTGTGAGGAAGGGGGTAGTGTTAATAGCGCTATCTCTTGACGTTAGCAACAGAAGAAGCACCGGCTAACTCCGTGCCAGCAGCCGCGGTAATACGGAGGGTGCGAGCGTTAATCGGAATTACTGGGCGTAAAGCGCATGCAGGTGGTTCATTAAGTCAGATGTGAAAGCCCGGGGCTCAACCTCGGAACTGCATTTGAAACTGGTGAACTAGAGTACTGTAGAGGGGGGTAGAATTTCAGGTGTAGCGGTGAAATGCGTAGAGATCTGAAGGAATACCAGTGGCGAAGGCGGCCCCCTGGACAGATACTGACACTCAGATGCGAAAGCGTGGGGAGCAAACAGGATTAGATACCCTGGTAGTCCACGCCGTAAACGATGTCTACTTGGAGGTTGTGGCCTTGAGCCGTGGCTTTCGGAGCTAACGCGTTAAGTAGACCGCCTGGGGAGTACGGTCGCAAGATTAAAACTCAAATGAATTGACGGGGGCCCGCACAAGCGGTGGAGCATGTGGTTTAATTCGATGCAACGCGAAGAACCTTACCTACTCTTGACATCCAGAGAAGCCAGCGGAGACGCAGGTGTGCCTTCGGGAACTCTGAGACAGGTGCTGCATGGCTGTCGTCAGCTCGTGTTGTGAAATGTTGGGTTAAGTCCCGCAACGAGCGCAACCCTTATCCTTGTTTGCCAGCGAGTAATGTCGGGAACTCCAGGGAGACTGCCGGTGATAAACCGGAGGAAGGTGGGGACGACGTCAAGTCATCATGGCCCTTACGAGTAGGGCTACACACGTGCTACAATGGCGCATACAGAGGGCAGCAAGCTAGCGATAGTGAGCGAATCCCAAAAAGTGCGTCGTAGTCCGGATTGGAGTCTGCAACTCGACTCCATGAAGTCGGAATCGCTAGTAATCGTGAATCAGAATGTCACGGTGAATACGTTCCCGGGCCTTGTACACACCGCCCGTCACACCATGGGAGTGGGCTGCAAAAGAAGTGGGTAGTTTAACCTTTCGGGGAGGACGCTCACCACTTTGTGGTTCATGACTGGGGTGAAGTCGTAACAAGGTAGCCCTAGGGGAACCTGGGGCTGGATCACCTCCTTATACGAAGATAT
>NZ_JBFRNC010000045.1:0-94923 GCF_041470825.1 Vibrio sp. 10N.261.55.A10
TCTCGGAAAACCAAGTAGTTATCTCTAAGTTACTTTTAATAACGGCGTGATTGGCGAAACCTTTAGGAAAAAAACAACAAATTTAAAGAAATAGCGGTAAAACAGAAGAAAGCGTGACTGGTCGTAAAATTATCGAAAAAAGATGAGAAAATCGCTAAAGTTGCCGGGAAGTCAGTCGAGTGAGAAATTGTATTTTTATTCGCCAAAAAGCACCGGCCAAGCTGAAATGCTTTTATAAGATTGTAGGTAATTCATTAACCTAATAACGTTAAAGCTAGATTCGGCGCTTGCTTGGCTTGAGCGAGTATCGTTGTGCTCACTTGCTGCAGTATTTGTTGCTTGAGCATTTGAGTGGTTTCTTTGGCGTAGTCGGTATCTTTGATTCGACTGTTTGATGTCGCCAAATTCTCATGAACGTTTTCAAGATTGTTAATGGCATGATCAAAGCGGTTTTGCATTGCCCCTAATTCAGAGCGATGGCTATCGACATACTTCATCGCCGTATCCAAAATAGAGACGGCGCGCTGAGCACCACCCACATCCGTTACATTGATGTCATTAACTGACTCGTAATAGCCCGCTGACATCGAAAGCTCACTGGCTAATGAACCTGAAAAAGAGATGGTACCCGCGGTATCTTCACCTGACATATAAATCTGAAGTTGTCCGTCATCATTAACAGAAGCCGATAAGAGATCCGTTTGACCATTAATGTAAGTCGCCAACTCTTCGATATCATCGCCCGCTTTCGCGTTGATGGTGATCTCTTGTGGCTGACCAAAACGATCGGTAAACGACATCGTCATATCATTCTGGTTTGATTTCACTTCCCATGAATCACTGGCCATGCCATTAGCAACGTAGCTAAAGCCGCCCATGTTGATGTCATCAGTACGCATGCTTTTCAAACCAATCTGCACAGCTTCGCCCGAACTGCCGCCGATTTGAAACGAGGTGTGCCCAAAACTGCCGTTAAGGAGTTTTTTACCACCGAATGAAGTGGTTTCGGCAATTCGATTCAGCTCGTCATTTAACGCGGTGACTTCTTCTTGAATAGCGATTCGTTCCGATGAACTATTCGAGCCGTTACTCGCTTGTAGGGATAAGTCTCGCATGCGCTGCATGATATTAGTGGTTTCATTCATCGCCCCTTCTGCAGTCTGCATAATGGAGATACCGTCGTTAGCATTTCGAACAGCAACATCAATGCCACTCATCTGTGCTTCTAATCGATTTGAGTTCTGTAAGCCAGCCGCATCGTCTTTTGCACTATTAATACGGCTCCCTGAAGCTAAGCGCTCCAAAGATTGGTTCAGCATGTTATTAGCGTTAGAGAGGTTTCTCTGAGCCACTAACGCCGAGACATTCGTATTGACAGTTATAGCCATAGACCTTCGCTTACAAAAAGATGAATAAAACTCACGATTGCTCTTATATCGACCAGTTCATATAAAGCTTTAATAAAAAAGGAGCCCTGAGGCTCCCTTTCTTTGCTGCAGATGAGGTGATTTACTTAATCGTTAATGCACTCAACATCTCAGTTGAAGGAGCAAAGTAATACGCGCCAGTCACCGCTTTAGTAAAGCGAAGCAGTTGGTCTGTTTTGCCATCAGTTACGCCGTACATGCTCTCTAACATCGCATCGAAGTTATGACGAACGTTACAGTAAGCAATGAACAATAAGCCGTGGTCGCCCGTAGCAGTACCGTAAGGTAGACTGTGGCGAACAATCTTAAGCCCCTTGCCTTCTTCTTTGATATCCACACGGCCAACGTGAGACGCCGCAGGAACATCATCTAACTCAATTGAATCAGGTTTAGTTCGGCCAATCACTTTCTCTTGTGCCGATACATTCAAACGATTCCAAGCTGGCAGGTTATGCACAAAACGCTGCACCATTACATAACTACCACCAGCGAATTCACCCTCAGGCACAATAGCGACTTCAGCACGTTGTGCGTCTTTCGGGTTTTCAGTGCCATCAACAAAGTCTGTCATGTCACGAGAGTCTAGGAAGCGATAACCATAAGTTTCATCAACCACTTCAACATCAGCTGCTACTTCAGATAGCAATTTACGCAAGATAAAGAAGTGCAGATCATGTCGGTTTGAATGACAGTGAATCAGAACGTCAGACAGTGTGCTCGGTGCTGTGATATCACCTTCACCCAGCACAGGGAAGTCGATCAAATCAGCGGGCGCTGCTTGCTCGAACCTATCCCAAAAAGCTTTTGAGAACGCAACCGATGCCGTTAAGTTCGCATCAGGCTGAGTTTGGTTTAGTTCGTCGATTAGAGTCGGAAGCTTTTGAATTTCTGCTAGTACATTAGCAGTATTAGCGTTCACTTTAAGTTGAACGTAAAGCGCGAAAGGCCCAGCTTCAGGCAAAATAGCACTTTGAACGTTAGGCTGCTCATTTGAAACATTAAGCATAGATTATTCCTTCCAGTTTTAGCTTCTAAGTATAATTGTGAATGGGACAAATGTTTTGATGAGAATCAGTCTTCGAGCTCAACCACTTTAAAGCAATCCCTTGCAGCATGGCTATTGGTTAGATAAAGCGCTAACCACAGCAGCAACAATAGGGTGATGCCATTTGACCAACGGAACCATCCGTTATCCAAATAGATTAAATAAATCGTATGGGAGCCCTGTGCCAAGATAGCCATCATGGTAACCCAACGTCCCCATGACACGACTTTGTTAAGGCGCTTTCTATCTGGCGATCTTAGCCCAAATAACCACATCAGCAGCAAACTAGGCACACTCAACGCGATCCCGACATAAAACATCTGATGGTCTGGGTAGATTATCTCAAGAATATCGGTTCCCGATTCTCGGCTTGCGCCTGCAACAATGAAAACGACCAAGGCTTTCGCAAGAAACAACCAACCTAGCCAGAGCAAGATTGGAGCTTTCAAAAAGCCGTGCTTGTCGTATTGTTCTATGGAGTACCGCACAAATCTCACTTTCACTTATTTTCAAACCAACACTTTAACGCAAATCATTCATACTTAACTAGCTTTGCGTTATCTTAGTAGCCAATCCGTTTTAATTGTCGAACTCAGTATGAAAAACAAAACTAATACGCCCTCTGTTGAATCTCAACAGGAAGCACTGAAGATAGCCAAAGCGACTCAAAAGCCAGCTCAAACCAAAGAACAAACTAAACTGATTGCTCAGGGTATCGAGAAAGGCATCGCACTGTACAAGAAACAGCAAAAAGAACGCAGCCGCCAAGCCGATAAAGCGAAGAAGCGCGTACAGAAAGAAAAACAGACTCAACAAGCTAATCAACACCAAGAAGACACGATCGAAACAAGTGTTGAAACACCATCAAATCACGCCACTAAACTGCCGTGGTTACTACTGTTCGCAAGCTGGGTAGGCTTCGCGATTTATTTGATGCAATAGCAGGGTAAACGTATGAAAAAGGAATTAGTCGCTTTGGCTATGAGTAGCGTGTTACTCGGTTGCACGACACCGACATCAACGCCTCATAGCGAAGCTGCCAACGTGCAAATGGATTACCATGGCGTGATTAATATCGATAAATGTCAGTATAAAGGGGAAGTCACAGGCAGCGAAGGCCATTGGTACAACTACCTGTTTTACCCAAATGACACATTGATTCAAGGCGCCATGAATCAACTCAAGTCGAATACGATTGAGCTAGGCGCAGATACCGTGATATTCACACTTCCCCAAGATTTTTCCACATCCGTGACTATGCTGGGAACTGCCTATCTGTGTAAGTAAATAGAAACGTAATGGGGTAGCTCACAACTCATATTAGCGAGATGCTCCCTACTATTTCTATTCTAAAAAAAGAAAGCCAGCTTTCGCTGGCTTATGCACTAAATCCAAGGCTTGTTGCTATATCGCCTTTACGCTGGATAACCCATTGACTGTCAAATGGCCCCCAGTCGGATAACTGGTAATAGCCATCATTATGACGTCGCCCATCTTGAACAAACATAAGTTCGATACCGATCCCCGGTAACGCCTTGAGTACATCTTGAATAGTACGACGAGGCCACCCCGTTTTTTCGATGAGTTTAGGCACATTTGGCCTATCAAGGCTTTCCACTAACAATGCTAAATATAGCCGCCTTGCAAAAACAGGACTCAACTCCATTGACACCTCCTATATATGTGCAGCTCAATTATTTCTTTTTTCGCTGACAACATGTTGAGGCTGATCAATAAGTCTCCAATAGTGACATTTTCTTACGCTTTTTTTTCACTCTATGAAATATTCATCACTCTATTTTGTCTGAGTTGCTGCTTCCTGATAGGATTCAACTCATAACAATGAAATAAAATCACTCAAAGGAAGAATAATGACTATCACCATGTTTGGTATCCCAAATTGCGACACCATTAAAAAAGCAAAGAAATGGCTCGAAGCTGAAGGTATCGAGTTCGAATTTCACGATTATCGCAAACAAGGCATCACAGAAGAGCTAGTAACAAGCTTCTGCTCTGAGCTAGGTTGGGAGCTTGTGCTAAACAAACGTGGTACGACTTATCGCCAACTTTCTCAAGAACAGAAAGACACCCTAACAGAAGAAAAAGCGGTGACTTTGCTTGTTGAACAACCTGCAATGATCAAGCGCCCAATCTTAAAAGTTGAGGGGAAGCTTCACATCGGATTTAAAGCCGACCAATACGCGGCTATTTTTGCTTAGATCGTTGTATTTACATAGACAGACAACAGGACGTTGATCAGTGAATCAGCGCCTAAAAATTAATGACTAGACGTTTTATTTAAACAAGGAATTCAAGGATGACAGATAGCCCAACTTTGGCTCTGGCAAAAGACCTAATCAGCCGTCAATCGGTAACACCAGAAGATGCAGGCTGCCAAGACCTGATGATTGAACGCTTAAAAGCACTCGGTTTTGAAATCGAAGTGATGGTATTTGAAGATACGACCAACTTCTGGGCTCGTCGTGGTACTGAAGCGCCTCTGTTTGCTTTTGCTGGTCACACTGATGTGGTACCTGCAGGCCCAATCGAACAGTGGAACACTAAGCCATTCGAACCGACTATCGTAGACGGTTTCCTACATGGCCGTGGCGCTGCTGATATGAAAGGCTCTCTGGCTTCAATGATTGTTGCCGTCGAGCAGTTCATTGCCAAACACCCAGACCACACAGGCTCAATTGGTTTCCTGATCACTTCAGATGAGGAAGGTCCTTTCATCAACGGTACTGTACGTGTTGTTGAAGCATTAATGGCGCGCGGTGAAAACATCGATATGTGTATCGTTGGTGAACCATCGAGCACTGAGTTCGTGGGTGATGTCGTGAAGAACGGCCGTCGTGGCTCTATCACTGGCGACCTAACGATTAAAGGCACACAAGGTCATGTTGCCTACCCTCACCTAGCAAACAACCCAGTACACAGCTCTCTGCTTGCTATTAATGAGCTAGCAACAACTGAGTGGGATAAAGGTAATGATTACTTCCCGCCAACCAGTTTCCAAATTCCAAATGTGAGTGCGGGTACTGGTGCTTCAAACGTGATCCCTGGTGAGTTTAATGTTCAGTTTAACCTACGCTTTAGTACAGAGTTAAGCAACGACATCATCGTTGAGCGCATCACAACGACACTCGACAAGTATGATTTCGAATACGACCTAAGATGGACATTCAATGGCGACCCGTTCTTAACAGACGCAGGTTCACTGCTTGATGCTATTGTTGATGCAGTGGGTCACGTCAATGATGTGAAACCAGCACTGCTAACGACTGGCGGTACATCTGATGGTCGCTTTATTGCACGTATGAGCGGACAAGTGGTTGAACTAGGCCCTGTGAATGCAACGATTCACAAGGTTAACGAATGCGTGAAGGTAGCCGATTTAGAAAAGCTAACTGACATGTACGAAAGAACATTAGTGAACCTATTCGCTAAATAGTCTTTCATCAGCGATTCATAGCATCCAATTATTGAGAGACTCGTTATGACACCAGAGCAGCTTACCGGACAATCAGATTCTCATCTAGAGCCTAGCCTGATCGGCACCAAGACCTTCTTGGTCCACAGTGAGGTTAAGAATGACCTGAATAATTTGATTGAAGCTGCTCAGCTCGCTGGTTTTAAAATGGAGATTGCCAGTGGCTTTCGCGACTATGAAAGGCAATCTCTGATTTGGAACCGTAAGTTTTCTGGCGAAGCTCCGATATTAGATTCAGAAAGCCAACCTCTTGATGCTTCAAAACTGACCGAACAACAAAAGCTATCGGCTATCCTGAGATGGTCTGCGCTTCCCGGCGCGAGTCGTCATCATTGGGGTTGTGACTTCGATGTCTTTGCTCGTAACCACTTACCTGAAGGCATACATCTGCAATTAGAACCATGGGAATACCTTACAGGCCACCAGCAATCGTTTTACCAATGGCTATCAGTTCATGCTGCACAATTTGGTTTCTTCTTTCCTTACAGCCAAGATTTGGGTGGTGTGGCGATCGAACCATGGCATATCAGCCATCGCAAAGTATCGGAGTCGTGTTTATCACAGTTATCTCCGACTTTACTTGGCAAGCAACTCCAATCTAAGCCAGTATTAGGGTATGAGATTATTATGGAGCAGCTAGACGAGATCTATGCACGCTTCGTAGCGAATATCAGTCATTAGGAGCGCTTATGTTGGAGTGGCTTACAAACCCTTGGGTTATCATCATCATCGTAGTTAGCGTTGTTGTGGGTAACATCGCAGCGCTCAAACAGACAGCCAATATGGATCTGACGGGGCGTGGTAAAACTGAGCGAGATTTAGATAAGCTCAATCGCTCGGATAAACTTAACCAAGAGAAAGCTGAAAAAGAAGAATCCAAAGACAATAAAGACGCATAGCCTTTTGCTTTGGCTAATCAGCTTGATTGACCAATTTTGATTGACCAATGTAGCCTGATGACAACGAATACAATAAAAAAGAGGACACAGTGTGTCCTCTTTTTTATTTGCTTTTGCTAATCACAAGGCTGATTTAACTCAGCTTGTGACGGCTTGAATGACTACTCAGCTTTCGCTTCTTTGTCATCTTTGGTTTGGTCAGCAATATGCGCTAATACCGGAACCATAGACTTAAGCAGCTCTTCTTCTACTGGCTTACCTGATGGATCCGTTACGTTGATTGACGTACGGTTGCCAAGGTCACCAAATAGGAAGTTGTAAGTGCCTGGCGCTAAGTCGATAGGCTGTAGGCCAATTTCTTCCCAGAACTCATCATCTGGTGCTGCGTACTTCGCCTTCACCGTACCCTGAGATTGATTGCGTTCTTCAAGCTCAAAGCCCATTTCAGGCAACAAGTTAGGCAGACGCTGCCAGAATACATTGTATGGCGTACGAGCAATAATCACAGGGAAACCACTACGGTCAGCACCCATTGAAATTGGAATACGCTTCACCAACTCTTGCGCTTTCAGCGCCGCTTCAGCACGAAGGTTTTCATCGTACTTAGCCATAACTAGGTTGGTCAGGAACGCGTTGTAACGCTCTTTATTGGTTGCCGTTACTGTTTTCTCTTCAGTACCTTCACGCCAATCAATCAGATTAATCTTGAAGCCATGACGGTTGTTTGCTTGGAAGCGAGAGATAGAGTAACGACTACCAATCTCTACGTCTTCATCTTCAGAAACCCAAGTTACCCAATCGGTCTCAATCTCATTCTCTGATTGCTCACGAATACCAATACCACGTTGAGCCAGCATATCTACAGCCGTTTGCCACACGCGGTCTGCCTCTTCTGCGCGAAGAAGCCATAGTGTCACTTCACCGTTTTGACGCTCAGCACGAGCACCCGGGATCAGTTCAAGAACCTGTTGCGGTGGACGAATATCCACTTCACGACCAGTACCACCACTGAATTCACCGCTTGGGATGTCAAAATTTGGGTAGAACTGAGGCTGAGCATCTACAGGCAATTGCCATTGTGAAAACTCAGGTGTTTCTAAGTATTCGAAATCATCTTTGGCTTGGCGACGTTGAGTCGGGTTGCCAGAACATGCTGTAAGAACGAAAACAGCCAGTGACCCAATCACTAGCTGGTGAGAATACTTCATTTATACTCCTAAATGCCGAAGGTTCGCTTCGGCATCACTTCATACGTTTTAGTAAATGCACGCTTCAGTCATTGCTTGAGCAACAACAGGTTGAGCTGGCTCTGACAGTTCAGTCAGCGGTAGACGTAAGCCACCTTCAGCAATCAGACCCATTTTATGAACCGCCCATTTTACGGGAATAGGGTTAGACTCAACGAACAAATTCTTATGTAGAGGCATCAAACGCTCATTGATCGCTTCCGCTTCTTCAAACTTACCTTCTTTTGCTAGCTTGAACATGGTTGCCATATCAGCGGCTGCAACATTGTTCGTTACAGAGATCACGCCATCGCCACCACGCTTAACAAATTCTAGGCCTGTTAAGTCATCACCACTTAGTAAGATAAAGTCTTCGCCACAAAGTTCACGGTGAATTGCAATTCTGTCGAGATCACCCGTCGCATCTTTCAGTGCAACGATGTTTTCGATCTCAGCAAGACGAGCAACCGTTTCTGGCAACAAGTCTACCGCAGTACGACCTGGAACATTGTATAGAATTTGTGGAACGTCACTGACTTCAGCAATCGCTTTGTAGTGTTGGTACAAACCTTCTTGAGTCGGTTTGTTGTAGTAAGGCGTTACGCTCAGGCAACCAGCAATACCAGAACCATTCAACAAACGGCTGAATAGAACAGATTCATGAGTTGCATTTGCACCTGTACCAGCGATAACGGGAATACGACCATCAGCAAATTCAACGATCTTGTTGACGACTTTGACATGCTCTTCAATAGTGAGTGTTGAAGACTCACCTGTTGTGCCAACCGCAACCAGACCATCACTACCTGCAGCAATATGGTGCTCAACTAACTTTTTAAGGCTGTCGAAATCCACTTCACCATCTGTATTAAATGGCGTAACTAGCGCAACGATACTTCCTGAAAACATGTCTATCTCCCTTAATTTATTCTTTTTGCATGTTACTGTAAGCCAATCAATAAACACAAGACATTAAAGTGGCTTACCGGCAACATCTGCATTAAATATTGTCGTATGTTTGAGGTAAAACGACTTCTAACGGTGTTCTACCTAGAATTTGGGTAACCTGCACTCAATCTAGCGGATAGCACATCACTTGTCAGTAACAAGTAAGCTGTGCTCTCATCGCTCTATCTCATTTTTTAACGCGCTCGATATTCTTATCATTGGTTGCACACATAAAAAGCCCCGCACGCACGCTTATTCCACGAGCTAACTGTGCTAACATGCATGAATCAATGGAATATAAAGAGACGTGATTTTATGACTCAACATCTAGTAATCACAGCTGTGGGCACTGATCGCCCAGGTGTATGCAACCAAGTGGTTCATTTAGTCACCCAATCAGGCTGTAACATTATTGATAGCCGTATCGCCCTGTTTGGCGAAGAATTTACGCTTATCATGCTGCTGTCTGGAAAGGCAAACAACATTACCCGCGTTGAAACCACCTTGCCGTTGCTTGGACAAGAGCACGACTTGATTACGATTATGAAGCGAACCTCAACTCATGATGTTATTGAGAACTCTTACACAGTAGAGGTGTTCGTTGAGTCAGACGATAAAATCGGACTTACTGAGCAGTTTACCCAGTTCTTCGCAGACCGAAACATCGGCCTCGATTCGTTAAGTGCACGAACCATCAATAAATCTAAGGTTCAACTCGACAACGACCAATTCCATATCTCTATTACCGCTTCTGTGCAATCAGAATGTAACTTGATGCAGCTACAAGAAGAATTCGATTCGCTGTGTCAGAGCCTATCAGTCCAAGGCTCGCTCAACTTTATCAAAAACAGTCTTTAAAAAGGAAATGTCATGAATACGCTAACGGCTGGTGTTCCAGCACCTGCTTTTTCTCTTCCAGATCAAGATGGCAATATCGTATCTCTTGGTGACTTCAAAGGTAAAAAAGTACTTTTCTATTTTTACCCTAAAGCAATGACTCCAGGTTGTATTGTGCAAGCGGAAGGCCTGCGTGATATCAAAACACAGCTTGATGACCTAAACGTGGTTGTTCTAGGTGTGAGTGTTGACCCAGTAAAACGTCTACCAAACTTCGTTGAGAAGAAATCTCTAAACTTCACCCTGCTATCTGATGAAGACCACAGCGTTGCTGAACAGTTTGGCGTTTGGGGCGAGAAAAAATTCATGGGTAAAATCTACGACGGTCTGCACCGTATTAGCTTCCTAATTGATGAAGAAGGTCAGATTGAACATGTCTTCAACAAGTTCAAGACTAAGACTCACCACGAAGTGGTTCTAGATTACTTCAATCAAGAAGCTTAAGGGCGATTTGAGTGAGTTAATGACTTAGATTCACCACTCTCTAAGGCAAGAGCAACACTCATTAAGCTAATGATTAAGCTAAGAGCAAAAAGGCCGAACATCATGGATGTTCGGCCTTTTTCTATAACAAGATCAATTACTTTTGATGTTCGGGGTCATCGTCTAATGCGTGACTCGGTAAAGCATTCCAAACCGCCTTAACTAACGTTGCCAACGGGATAGCAAAGAACACGCCCCAGAATCCCCACAACCCACCAAACACTAACACGGCAACAATAATAGCCACTGGGTGCAGGTTCACCGCTTCAGAGAAAAGAACCGGAACGAGCACGTTACCATCTAGCGCTTGGATAATACCGTAAGCGAGAAGCAACCAGTAAAACTGAGGCTCTAATCCCCACTGGAACAGACCAACGATCGCTACCGGAACAGTCACAGCTGCCGCACCGATATAAGGGATCAGTACCGAGAAACCAACCGCGACAGCCAACAAGACTGAATAACGCAGATCCAGAATCGCAAAGGTTACGTAGCTGACACCACCAACAATTAAAATCTCTAAGACTTTACCGCGAATGTAGTTCGAGATTTGCTGGTTCATCTCTTCCCATACTTTGGTCGCTAAACGACGATTTCGAGGAAGTACACCGCTCGCCATTCTGATCATCTCTTCTTTGTCTTTTAACAAGAAGAAAATAAGCAGTGGTACAAGAATCAAGTAAACCGCTAAGGTCGCTAAGCTCACAAGAGAAGCAAGAGAACCTTTGACAACACTTTCACCAAAACCTAACGCTTTGTTCTTGGCGTTAGACATAATGGACTCAACGATCTGCAGGTTAGCTAATTCTGGATAGCGTTCAGGAATCGTCGCAATGAAGTTTTGCAAGCTGCCATACATGCTTGGGATATCATTAATTAGATTGCCCACTTGTTGCCAAATGGTTGGTACCAAGCCAAAGATCGCAAGTAGCATCACGCTAAAGAACATCATGATCACCAACATCACCGAAGGCGTTCTTGGAACACCGAGTCTTTGAAGTTGGGTAACAGGCCACTCAAGCAAATAAGCCAACACAATTGCAACCAAGAGTGGCGCAATTAGGTGACCAAAGAAGTAGATCGTAATAAAGCCGAAGAGAATGATGGCAACCAAACTGACAGCATGGGGATCAGAGAAACGTCGTTTATACCAACGATTGACCATTTCAAGCATCTGACTGCAATTCCTTTTTAGTGACGAGGAGATGATGGTAATTAGAGCAAACCTCAGTGATGACGTCATAGGCTTGCTTAGACAAATAAGTAACAATATCTTTCATCGAACTGTTATCAGACACATAAATTGACAATGACTGCCCTACTTCTAACTTTACACTGTGACGCTTGGCTAATAATAGCGCCATTGGACAGCGCTCTTGGCGTAAATCTAGAATATTAGGTGTCATTCTTGAGCTCGATGCTTATTATAAGGGTCGTATTGTAATCTGTTTTTGAAAACGCGCCATCATTCATTCATCCTCCTTCATGATAGCGCACGCACTTGGCAAAGGTTAAATCAGATAAAGAACCAATTTCCATTGCACTTGTCTTACTGTCAGAAGAAACGGAGTATTACTGACTAATATGTTTAAACGCGCTCGCTCAATTGCTTGCTTATGCATCGCAGCTACATTAAGCACCCCAACTATGGCGAATACCAATAGTTTGGAGCTACCAGATATCGGTACCGCTGCTGGCGGCACACTCACTATCGACCAAGAGCTTATCTATGGTGATGCCTACATGCGCATCATCAGAAGTAGCCAGCCTATCGTAAACGACCCAGTTCTAAATCTATATATTGATACTCTTGGCCATCGTCTGGTCGCGAACGCAAATGATGTAAAGACACCTTTCCAGTTCTTTATGATCCGTGACCGCAACATCAACGCCTTTGCTTTCTTTGGTGGTTATGTTGCTTTGCACTCAGGTCTATTCCTGCATGCACAATCTGAAAGTGAATTAGCTTCTGTATTAGCGCACGAAATCGCGCACGTAACCCAACGTCACTTAGCGCGTAGTATGGAAGACCAAGCGCGCCGCTCTCCAGCAACCATTGCAGCGCTAGCAGCCTCTGTATTACTGGCAATTGCAGCTCCTGAAGCCGGCATTGCAGCCCTAACGGCAACGACTGCGGGTAATATGCAAAGCCAAATCAACTACACCCGTAGTAATGAAAAAGAAGCCGACCGCTTTGGTATCAACACGCTAGCAAAAGCTGGGTTTGATGTGAATGCGATGCCACGTTTCTTTGGCCGTTTAGCTGATGAATATCGCTATGCGAGCACACCACCGCCAATGCTACTGACTCACCCATTACCAGAAGACCGAATTACCGATTCACGTGCTCGTGCTCGTAGTTACCCGCCACTGAAACTGGCTCCCTCTCTGGACTACCACCTAGCAAGAGCCCGCATTGTTGCGCGCTATGCTGGCATTAATAATGATGCTGCTCTTGATTGGTTTGAGCGTCAGCTAAAGAAAGCCCCTAAAGCTTTGGTTCCGTCATTAGAATATGGCCAAGCACTGGTTTACCTAGACTCTAAAAAATTAGACAAAGCAGAGCCCATCCTGAACAAGCTGATTAACAGCGATCCAACCAACCTGTTTTATCTAGATGCTATTTCGGATCTGCACATCGAGAAGAAGCAGCCTGAGATTGCGATTAAAGAACTTAAATCGGCACTGGTTCGTCAACCAAACAACCCGGTTCTGACCATTAACTACGCCAACGCACTGATTGAAAATGAAGATCTTCAAGAAGCGGTTCGCGTATTGCAGCGTTACACGCACGATAACCCGAATGACACCAATGGCTGGCACTTACTTTCAAAAGTAAATACGAGCCTTGGTAATAGCGACGAAGAACTGGCTGCTCGTGCAGAAATTTTGGCACTGCAAGCCAACTGGAACAAAGCGATTCAGTACTACACGCAAGCAAGCCAAATCGCAGAATTAGGAAGCCTAAAACAAGCACGCTACGACGCTCGAATTGATCAGCTAATGATTCAACGAGAGCGCTTCTTGTCGCTACAATAGAGTGTTTACTGGTAACGCTCGTTGCCAGTATAAAAAGAAAGCTCAACGTTACACAAAAAAAAGAAGTCACCTATGGTGGCTTCAGCTAAACAATTAAATCAAAAATAATAATGAGGAAGAACCATGTCTGTCGTGATTTATCATAACCCACGCTGCTCAAAGAGCCGTCAAACTCTAGAAGTGCTTCAGGAAAACGGCGTACAGCCAGAGGTAATCAAATACCTAGAGACTCCGTTAACAGTTGAACAGCTGAAAGTACTGTTCACTCAGCTTGGTTTTGACAGTGTTCGCGACATGATGCGCACCAAAGAAGCGGACTACAAAGAAGCAAACCTTGGCGATGCTTCAGTTACTGATGAAGATCTTTTCGCCGCGATGGCAACCAATCCAAAACTGTTTGAGCGCCCAGTCGTTGTCGCGAACAACAAAGCAAAAATTGGTCGTCCACCAGAGCAAGTGCTAGAGATTCTGTAATCCAATATGAGCATTAACATTCTTGTTCTTTATTACAGTCGCCACGGCAACACACAAGCTCTAGCAAGGCAGATTGCACGAGGGGTTGAGTCTATCCCAAACTGTGAAGCTATGCTAAGGACGGTGAACGACGTGTACACAGTAGAAGAGCAGCCTGATTCGCGTTATCAACCAACCGATCCTATTGCCTCGTTACAAGAACTTCGATCTTGTGATGGTTTGGCGCTAGGCAGTCCGGTTTGGTTTGGTAACATGGCCGGGCCAATGAAGCACTTTTGGGATAGCACGACATCAATGTGGATCAATGGTGATCTCATCGATAAGCCAGGTTGTGTATTTACCTCTTCTTCATCATTGCATGGTGGTCAAGAGACAACACAACAAAGCATGATGTTGCCCCTGCTTCATCACGGCATGTTAGTCGTGGGCATCCCCTACTCAGAACCGGCGCTGCACACCACTCAAACTGGTGGTACGCCTTATGGTGCAAGCAGTACTGGAGAGAGCGCTTCACTTAGCAAAGAAGAGATTGAGTTGGCGCAAAACCTAGGTAAACGCCTAGCGCGCATCGCAATAAATCAGAAGGGAATTTCTCAATGATGTATATGCCAGAGAAGGCTATGTCTCCCAAAACCAAGCTATTTCGCTACCTTGCTTTAGCGGGCAACTTGTCGCTTTTATTCTGGGTGGTGGCTTGGCAGATGACGCTTTCACCGCACCCTCATCTCAGTAATGTCACACTGGCGATTGCTTGGGCTATCCCGCTGTTATTGCCATTACCGGGCATTTTAGCAGGAAAACCTTATACGCACGCATGGGCAAATTTCGTCTTGATGCTCTATTTCCTACACGCATTAACTATCTTGTATGTAGACGATGGTGAACGTTTATTAGCGGCTGTAGAACTGCTTCTGACGACTCTAGGTTTCGCGGGCAATATCTTATTTACTCGCTTTAGAGCCAAAGAGTTAGGCATCAAGTTGAAGCGTCTTTCTGAAGTAGAAAAGAGAGAAAAAGCTAAGTTCGAGCAATAATATTGAGCCCATGCTTTTAAACTGACCGCTTACAAACAAAAAGCCCTGCGAGATTGCTCTTGCAGGGCTTTTTTCAAGTTTTCATTTCAATCAGTCATGTCAGTTGACAATTATGAGCGAACCCACTCGTATACCAAGCTTGGCTTAGCATGTACTGGCGCAGTGATGGTTAGATCTTCTGTACTAGAATCCTCTAACGTTGCGTCAGGCGTATTCGTTAGCTCAGATACCTCGTTGCCCTTAATCACTTGTACGCCTGAGTCAGTTTCGTCACCAACGACTTCAGCAGCGTCTGTTGAATCATCACCTACAGACATTGTGTTGTCTTGAGTTTCAAATTCAGGGCTCACTTCAGGCTCAATGTAAGATTCTTCAACCTTCGCAACTTGGCGAATACTTGCTACTTCTTGCTCAAACTCTTGTTGAGTCGACAATAAGTGAATTCGGAAAGTGACTTCGTTGTTCTGAATCTTCAGAATATCTAGGCTTGCCACCGAGTTTAGACGCTTAAGTGCGTTCTCTAACTGGAAGAAGTCTTGAGCATTATTCAGGCTAATAAACTGCGTTAAAATCGATTCTGATGACTCACTCGCTACCGTCACAGCACTTTTGCCTGCGTAGTAGTTACTGATTTGGTCAACTAACTTCTTAGAAGTCGTGTCGCTGTTACCCGATAGTGAACCACTTACAGGCGATGTTGGTGCACTCGTCAATTGACTTGGCTTTTGATCGTATAGAGCCCAACGTAGGCCTGAAGATTGAGCCTTTATCACCAACACAGCATCAACAGGATAACGCTGACTCGCTTTACTGATTGGCGTAACAAAGCTACCCCACAAATCAGAAGTCGCAATACCCGTAATATCGTCAAAGTCACCCACAGGCAGCGTTAGAGGCAAGCCACGCTCTTTTGCGTTAGCTTGTAAGCTAGCTGCTAACTGTGAGTTAGAGTGTTCCCATACGATGTTCTTGTCGTAGTTGTCCTCTTCCACAAGCCAAACAAGGATGTTTGAACGCGTGTCAGGCCAGTAAGGTAACTGTGCTTGAGTCAACAGAGAACGGATTTGAGCACCGTTAAAACGCATACGCAATGTTGATTGGTCATTGCTTTCGCCAAAACTCATTTGAGACATGTACTGCGAACTCTTGCGCATCGCCTTTTGAATCGTCTCATTCGAAGCGACATCAGTTTGGCCAGTCGCACGTATCAATACCTGCTCCATACCTGTATTTCTTGCCACTTGTTCTGGCTGTTTGTCTTCAGCGTTAATCGCAACTTCAGCACTAAAAATATCTACTTGAGTTAAGGCATAACTCGGAGAGGCTAATAGTCCCATCAACAACAATGCTATGTAGCGCATACTGATCCTAATATTCAAATCTTGTGCCTAGATGATAAGCAACTATGGATTGAGGGGCAAGGTCGATAGCGCCCACTGTGTTTAATAACCACAAAATATCACCTGGCCATGATAAATCGCTCACTTATAAACTGAATTTCTAGGGCTTAGATGGATATAAAACATCACTAAGATAAATAAATTTGATCTATTTGGTGTAGCAATCGATTGCCAAGTGATAGAATCCCGCGAATTTTATTTTTCGCTTTTCATATAACGACCATTTTAAGGACATAACATGAAAAATGCTCTGCAAGGTGCGCAAATGCTGTTTGTAGCATTTGGTGCGCTTGTACTCGTGCCGCTACTAACAGGACTTGACCCCAACGTTGCACTCTTTGGCGCAGGTATCGGTACCCTTTTATTCCAACTTATTACACGCCGTTCAGTGCCAATCTTCTTAGCATCTTCTTTTGCATTCATCGCGCCTATCATGTTTGGTATTCAAACTTGGGGTGTCGGTGCAACCATGGGCGGCCTAATGGCGGCAGGTGTTGTGTATGTACTAATGGGCGCGTTAATTAAAGTTCGTGGCGTTGGCTTCATCCATAAACTGCTTCCACCAGTCGTTGTTGGCCCTGTGATCATGGTTATCGGTTTAGGTCTTGCACCTGTTGCAGTTAACATGGCGCTAGGTAAGACAGGCGATGGTGCGGTTCAGCTTGTTGATGCAGACGCTGCCCTGTGGATCTCTTCGATTTCACTGTTAGTGACGATTGTCATCAGTGTGTTTTCAAAAGGCTTCCTTAAGCTACTGCCAATCTTCGGTGGTATTGTTGCGGGTTACATCACCAGCTTGGTATACGGCGCGGTAGACTTCACTCCAGTAGCGCAAGCATCTTGGTTAGCACTGCCAAACTTCACAACGCCAGAGTTCAACATCAACGCTATCTTTTTTATGGTATTTGTCGCGATTGCACCTGCCGTTGAACACGTAGGTGATATGCTTGCGATATCTAACGTGACCGGTAAAGACTACCTTAAAAAACCAGGTTTACACCGCACTATTACTGGCGACGGTGTGGCAACCATTGCCGCTTCAATGCTGGGCGCGCCGCCAAACACTACGTACAGTGAAGTAACAGGCGCAGTAATGCTTACCAAAGCATTCAACCCTGTGATCATGACTTGGGCTGCAGTTACTGCCATCGTTCTTGCATTAGTTGGTAAGCTAGGCGCACTACTTCAAACGATTCCGGTTCCAGTAATGGGCGGCATCATGATTCTACTGTTTGGCTCTATCGCAACCGTTGGTCTTAACACGCTAATCAAAAACAATGTTGACCTACACAAATCACGTAACCTTGTGATTGTGGGCATTACTTTAGTCTTTGGTATTGGCGGCATGGCCTTTGGTATCGGTGACTTTAGCCTACAGGGCGTAAGCTTGTGCGGTATCGTTGCGATTCTACTTAACCTAGTACTTCCAGAAGAGCTAGGTGACAACACTGTGGTAGATAAAGCTCAAATCGATTAATGAGTCGGTAAGGCTAGATTCCAAAGAATCACAACCTAACAAGATCAAAAAAGGGAGAGCATCGAATGCTCTCCCTTTTTATTAATACCGTTAATTCAGCGAGTTAAGGAACTGTTTAGAGTCACTTAAGCTGAAACCGAATTACTTAGTACCGAAGATCTTATCGCCAGCATCGCCAAGACCAGGAACAATGTAGCCCTTGTCGTTTAGCTTCTCATCGATTGCAGCCGTGTAAAGCTCAACATCTGGGTGCGCTTTTTCTAGAGCAGCGATACCTTCAGGAGCAGCAACAAGCACAAGAATCTTAAAGTGCTTACAACCTTTCTCTTTCATCAGGTCGATAGTCGCGATCATAGAACCACCTGTCGCAAGCATTGGGTCTACCACTAGAGCAATACGCTCATCGATGTTAGATGCAAGCTTGTTGAAGTATGGTACTGGCTCAAGTGTTTCTTCGTCACGGTAGATACCAACAACGCTGATACGTGCACTTGGGATGTGCTCAAGAACGCCGTCCATCATGCCTAGACCAGCACGTAGGATTGGCACTACCGTTACTTTTTTACCTTTAATTTGGTCAACTTCTACTGGACCGTTCCAACCGTTAATCGTCACACGCTCAGTTTCAAAGTCTGATGTCGCTTCGTATGTTAGAAGGCTACCCACTTCTGTCGCTAGCTCACGAAAACGCTTAGTGCTAATCTCACCTTCACGCATCAGGCCAATTTTATGTTTTACTAGCGGGTGTTTCACTTCAACAACTTTCATTTCCAACTCCGGCAATATTTAAACAAACCTGTAGATTATACACGAACTCTAAGGTTATTTCAGAATCTTTATTCTAATAAAAAAAACCGCGCAAACGTTTGCTCTTCATATTCAAGCCCTGTTAGAATAGCGCCGTTTTCACATCCAACTTAAGTTCGAGGACTATCCCGTGAGTGGTAATACTTCTTCTCTAAGCTACAAAGACGCTGGTGTTGATATCGACGCAGGTAATGCACTAGTAGACCGTATTAAAGGTGCTGTTAAACGCACTCGTCGCCCTGAAGTAATGGGCGGTATTGGTGGCTTTGGCGCCCTATGTGAACTTCCAACGAAATACAAAGAGCCAGTACTTGTTTCAGGTACTGATGGTGTTGGTACTAAACTTCGCCTTGCTTTGGATCTGAAAAAACACGACACCATTGGTATCGACCTAGTGGCAATGTGTGTGAACGACCTAATCGTTCAAGGTGGTGAGCCTCTATTCTTCCTAGACTACTACGCAACAGGTAAGCTAGATGTAGACACAGCAGCAGACGTTGTTTCTGGCATCGCTGAAGGTTGTGTTCAAGCTGGTTGTGCACTTATCGGTGGTGAAACTGCTGAAATGCCAGGCATGTACGAAGGCGACGACTACGATGTAGCTGGCTTCTGTGTTGGTGTTGTAGAAAAAGCGGACATCATTGACGGCACTAAAGTAGCAGCAGGCGACGCACTTATCGCTGTTGGCTCAAGTGGTCCACACTCAAACGGTTACTCTTTAATTCGTAAAGTCCTAGAAGTTTCTGGTGCTGATAAGAGTGAAGAACTAGAAGGTCGCACTATCGGTGAGCACCTACTAGAACCAACTAAGATTTACATCAAATCGGCACTTAAGATGATTGCAGAGCATGACATTCATGCTATCTCACACATCACAGGTGGTGGTTTCTGGGAAAACATCCCACGCGTACTTCCTGAAGGTACTAAAGCAGTCATTGATGGCAAGAGCTGGGAATGGCCTGCTATCTTCAACTGGCTACAAGAGAAAGGTAACGTGGAGACATTCGAAATGTACCGCACTTTCAACTGTGGTGTAGGCCTAGTTGTTGCTCTACCTAAAGATCAAGCAGACGCTGCTGTTGAACTACTGAAAGCTGAAGGCGAAAACGCTTGGGTTATCGGTGAGATCGCAAACGCTGAAGCTGGCGAAGAGCAAGTTGAAATTAAATAAGTGATACGCTCACTTACTTAGTTAATCAATGAGGACCTAATGGTCCTCATTTTGCTATTTAGCCCGCAGAAAACCTTAGTTTATGTAGGTACATTGTAAACAATTCAGTTAATCAATCGTATGACCCACTCTATGAAAAACAATCACTCAAATAAAACCAGTCACTCTCAGAAAAACATCGTTGTGTTAGTTTCAGGAAGCGGAAGTAACTTACAGGCTATTTTAGATGCCTGCGATAGCGATATGATTGATGCATCGATTAAAGCTGTCTTCTCAAACAAAGCAGAGGCTTTTGGATTAGAACGAGCGAAAACCGCAGGTGTTGACGCTCATTCAGTGAATCCAAAAGACTTTGGTTCACGTGAAGAGTTTGACCATGAATTGATGGTTCAGATCGATGCTTACCAGCCAGATTTAATCGTACTCGCTGGCTACATGCGAATCCTGAGTTCAGAGTTTGTTCGTCACTATGCAGGGAAAATGGTCAACATCCACCCTTCTCTGTTGCCGAAATACCCAGGCCTACACACCCACCAGCGTGCCATTGATGCGCAAGACAAAGAACACGGTACTAGCGTCCACTTTGTTACCGAGGAGCTCGATGGCGGCCCTGTGATCTTGCAAGCTAAGGTGCCGGTATTTGAAGATGATGATGCTGATATGTTGGCAAGCCGAGTGCTGACTCAAGAACACTGCATTTACCCTATGGTCTGCAAGTGGTTCGCGGAAGACCGTTTATCAATGGTCAATGGACAGGCTGTGTTAGACGGTAAAGCATTAGGTAAACACGGTTACGCAGAAGAGTAATTCGTCAAACGACTCTCAGACAACAAATTGCTGAAAAACAAAAAGGCCGCTTACTGACTGGTTAGTGCAGTAAGCGGCCTTTTTTATACGGTTCAAATAATACTATTCGGGATACTTAGCTCAGCTCAATGGTTCAGTTGGCGCTTGGCTTGCTACCTTCTTCGGCGCATAAGCGACATCTTCCAACGCTTGATGGTTATTGCCAATCAGCTCACCAAAATGAAACAGCGCATATTCGCCCGGCTTCATTCTAAACCACTCTTCATTGTCCGTAAGAGGTTGAGTTGCTACCACCGTCACCACATCATTTGGCGTAGTCTCTTCTTGGAAGTTTATCTCAACATCTTCATCAATCAGGCTCGCATTACCAAAAGGTGCGCGTCTGGTTATCCAGTACAAATGGTTAGTACAGTAAGTCATCACATACTCACCATCACTCAATAACATGTTAAATACGCCTTTCTCGCGTAGCTTGTCACAACACTCAGCCACGAAACGAAACATGCCTTCCATGTCTTGAGGTGGTTCAGGAAAACGTTCTTCTAGTTGTTTCAGTAGCCAACAAAAAGAGAGCTCACTGTCCGTTTCGCCGACAGGTCTAAAACGCCCACTCACCAGATCATCGTAATCTGATAATTGACCATTGTGAGCAAAGGTCCAATATCGCCCCCAAAGCTCACGGGTAAAAGGGTGTGTATTTTCTAGATTAACGCCACCACGGTTGGCTTGACGGATATGACTGACAACAGCTTGGCTTTTAATTGGGTAGTTTTGAACCAACTCAGCGATCTTAGATTCACAGCTCGGATTCGGATCTTTGAAGGTACGAAAACCCTTTCCCTCATAAAAGGTAATACCCCAGCCATCACGATGCGGGCCAGTGTTGCCTCCACGCTGCATAAGACCAGTAAAGCTAAAACAAATATCAGTTGGCACATTCGCGCTCATACCGAGCAATTCACACATGGTTTAATCTACTCCCTATTAAAACCAATGGAGCCAAAAAGCTGGGCTCCAAATGTCTGTAAAACTATTATTCCATCTCTTTTTCGACAAGCTGAATCACAATGTGGATGATCTTAATGTGAATCTCTTGGATGCGATCTGCGTAGCCAAAGTGTGGTACTCGGATTTCGATATCCGCACAACCCGCCATTTTACCGCCATCTTTACCCGTCAATGCAATCGTCTTCATGCCTTTCGCTTGAGCCGCTTCAATCGCTTTTAGAATATTGGCAGAGTTACCTGAAGTCGACAGACCGAACAACACATCACCTTTACGACCCACCGCTTCTACATAGCGAGAAAACACGTGGTCGTAGCCAAAATCATTACTCACACAAGATAAGTGGCTAGGGTCTGAAATCGCAATGCCAGCGTAGCCCGGGCGATTTTCACGGTATCGGCCTGTTAGCTCTTCCGCGAAGTGCATCGCATCACAGTGTGAGCCACCGTTACCACAAGAAAGCACTTTGCCTTCTTGTTTGAATGAGTCAGCAATCAGTTTTGCAGCCGCTTCAATTTGAGCAATGTTGTGATCATCACTCAAGAACTTGTTAAGAACGTCAGCAGCTTCGTTCAATTCACTTTTGATTAGGTCTTGGTACATAAGGCTTATCTCTTATATTTTTTTTACGCAACTTAAGGTACGTGAAATGAGAGCTGAGGGTTTTTCCCTCTTTTACCTGAGTTTACCCACAAACATGAAATAGTGTCGACACTTAAGCCCAAAGATTGCCACCTTAATTAACTTGTCGTTGTAAATCCGTCCAAATATTCGCCACCAACCTCTCACAATTAGAATTTTAACTCTATTGAGATCACTTTTTACTCACCTTGGAGTTTTACAAATATTTAATATTTTGTTTACACTTAACTGGTTAGACCTCTTACCTAAAACTTAATAACAATAAGTGATCTCTGAAAAGGAAATCGATCATGAACATATTGCTCTCCCTACTCGGCATGACCGCCATCTTAGGCGTCTGTCTTTACCATAGAGTTAGTCTGGTACGTGCATTAGTTGTATTAACCGGCGCAATGGTAGCATTAACACTGCTTGGCGGCGTGGCTGTTACCGGCTGGCTTTGCTATCTATTAGCCGTTGCGATCTTTGCTGTACCGACCATTCGTCAGACACTGATCAGCCAAAAAGCACTCTCTTTATTTAAGAAAGTTCTACCGGCGATGTCTCAGACAGAAAAAGAAGCACTAGAAGCCGGCACAGTATGGTGGGAAGCAGAGCTGTTCAAAGGCAAACCTGAATGGAAGAAACTTCAGAACATTGCTGACCCGAAACTCTCTGAAGCTGAGCAAGCGTTTTTAGATGGTCCAGTAAATATCGTGTGTGAAATGGTCAATGATTACCAAGTCACTCATGAGCTTGCTGATTTGCCACCAGAAGTATGGCAATACCTGAAAGACCATAAATTCTTCGCCATGATCATCAAGAAAAAATACGGCGGCTTAGAGTTCTCAGCTTACGCTCAATCTTTGGTTCTACAGAAGCTAACAGGCGTTTCTAGTGTATTGTCATCGACAGTTGGCGTACCTAACTCATTAGGCCCTGGTGAGCTTTTACAACACTACGGTACA
Source organism: Vibrio sp. 10N.261.55.A10 (assembly GCF_041470825.1). Classification (NCBI taxonomy): domain Bacteria; kingdom Pseudomonadati; phylum Pseudomonadota; class Gammaproteobacteria; order Vibrionales; family Vibrionaceae; genus Vibrio; species Vibrio sp. 10N.261.55.A10. Next base: position 23,223 of record NZ_JBFRNC010000045.1, read on the forward strand.
GAAGAACAAAGAAACCACTACCTGCCTCGCCTAGCGGAAGGTAAAGAGATCCCTTGTTTCGCACTAACTAGCCCAGAAGCTGGCTCAGACGCTGGCTCTATTCCAGATTACGGTGTGGTTTGTAAAGGCGACTGGCAAGGCGAAGAAGTACTCGGCATGCGCCTAACTTGGAACAAGCGTTACATCACTCTCGCGCCTGTCGCGACGGTATTAGGCTTAGCTTTTAAACTTCGTGACCCGGATGGCCTGCTTGGTGATCAAAAAGATCTTGGTATCACTTGTGCGCTTATCCCAACGGATTTAAAAGGCGTAGAGATTGGCAACCGCCACTTCCCACTAAACGTACCTTTCCAAAATGGCCCGACGCAAGGCGACGATATCTTCGTGCCTATCGATTTCATCATTGGCGGTCAGAAAATGGCCGGTCAAGGCTGGCGTATGCTGGTTGAGTGCCTGTCGGTTGGTCGTGGTATCACACTGCCTTCAAATTCAACTGGTGGCATCAAGTCTGCCGCGCTTGCAACTGGCGCTTACGCTCGTATCCGCCGTCAGTTCAAACAGCCTATTGGCCGCATGGAAGGGGTTGAAGAGCCACTTGCACGCCTTGCAGGTAACGCTTATGTAATGGACGCTGCAAGTAACCTAACCGTTGCGGGCATCGACCTTGGTGAAAAGCCTTCGGTTATCTCTGCAATCGTTAAGTACCACTGTACTCACCGTGGCCAGCGCAGCATCATTGATGCGATGGATATCGTCGGTGGTAAAGGCATTTGTTTAGGCCCATCGAACTTCCTAGCTCGTGGCTACCAAGGCTCGCCTATCGCGATTACGGTTGAAGGCGCAAACATCCTGACTCGTTCAATGATCATCTATGGTCAAGGTGCGATTCGCTGTCACCCTTACGTACTGAACGAAATGGAAGCGGCTTATTCTGAAAGCAGCGATGCGCTTGATAAGTTTGATTCAGCGTTAGCAGGGCACGTTAGCTTTACGATGAGCAACCTAGTCCGCAGCTTGTGGTTTGGTTTAACCGATGGTCGTGGTTCTGATGCGCCAACACCTTCAAATAAAACAGATAAACAGACACAGCGTTACTACCAACAGCTAAACCGCTACAGTGCAAACCTAGCGCTACTGTCTGATATTTCAATGGCAGTTCTAGGCGGATCACTGAAGCGTAGAGAACGTTTATCAGCAAGACTGGGTGATATCTTAAGTCAACTTTACCTCGGTTCAGCAACGTTGAAGCGCTTTGAAAGTGAAGGCAGCCACGCTGAAGATCTACCGTTAGTACATTGGGGGATGCAAGATAGCTTACGTCAGACTGAAGTGGCGATTGATGAATTCTTAGCGAACTTCCCTAACCCTGTGATTGGTCGTCTGCTTCGTGTTGTGCTAATGCCATTTGGTCGTATCCGTCGTGCTCCAAACGACAAGCTCGATAGCAAAGTTGCGCACATTCTACAAACACCAAGCGAAACACGCTCTCGTATAGGTCGCGGCCAATACCTAGAAGCGACGGAATACAACCCAGTAGGTAAGATTGAAAAAGCGCTAGAAGTGATTCTTCAAGCTGAACCTCTGTTCGACAAAGTCTGCAAAGAGACACATCAAAAACGTGCCTTCTTACGACTTGATCTTGTTGCTCAGTTGGGACTTGAGAAAGGTATCTTAACGCAAGACGAAGCAAATCTTCTGATTAGCGCTGAGGAACATAGACTGTACACGATTAACGTGGATGACTTCTCACCAGAGGAGCTTGCAGCAAAATCTCAGTACCCAGACCAATCGATTGATAACGTCGCTTAAGGCCAGAAAAAGAAACAAAAACGGGACTACTATGAGTCCCGTTTTTTTGTTCATGATTTCGTTGCCACAAATTCCAATGCTTTATCTAGCAGCTTATTCTCTCTAGACAATCTAATCATCTAAGCGAGTTACTTGGGCGCCTTGAGCTGCATCTCAGGTAACGCTTTTTTCTTCGCCTTGACCTTACGAACCACAAACCAAATCAATAAGCCCAATAGAATAGCGACCACATTACCCACCGCAATAATGATCATACTGCGCTGTCTGTCATCTTCACGTTTTTGAAGGATCATCAACTCTGTTGCGATACGCTTCTGTTCAGCAAGAGCTTCTTCTTGAAGACGTCGTGACTCTGCTAAGTCGATATCTTCAACAACGCTGTACGACTGCTCGGTAATTGGAAAAATCAGCGGGCGCTGACTTGAAGCATCAGTGGCATAAACCATCCCTGACCAATTATAAATTCCTAAATCGCCATTATAAGGCACCTCTAAAGCGACTTTCATTGCGTCGACTTCAGCTTGCCCCTGCTTGTACATCACATATTCATCAGGAGCCTTGTGCTCAACATGAACCGCTAACGAGCTCGGTGCGATCATCCCCTGTTCACCAGACACCACAATAGTATGAGGTAAACCCTCTTTTCGTGATTGAATGAAAGTGCTAGTGATCGGTGTTGGGTAAACCAAGACTTCTTGCTCTTGCGCTCGCAGGAACACGCCATTACCAGAGGTAATACGCGCTCGGTATTTACCGGGCTCGATATCAATTGGCAAAGAGACAGTGAACACACCATCTCCGGCCTTTTCATCAAGATCAGCGCCATCATCGGCAAACTCGCCCATCACAACCGGCACCGGGCGCGCTTCTCTCACCAAAGACTCTTCGTTTTCAACAAACTTAGTAAAGGTAACCTTAAGCTTCACGCGATCGAGAAAATCGCGCAGCACCAGCGGCTTGCCATCAGAAGTCAGTCGAGCGGTAAATTTGATGCGCTCTGTTTGATACAACTTATCTGAGAACTCATTAGCATCCAAAACAAGATGAGACAGCAGCTTGATATTGTTCTTAGGGGAAACTTTACCTATCGCTTGCCAAGGGCCGGGCATCGGATTGTCGATAGAGATAATGTCCATGGACGATTCTTCGTACCAACGGACATTATCAGCATTGCGCCAAGAGTAGTATTTCTTGCCATCAGGGCGAACCAAAACGACAGGTTTAGAGTTATCGGCTCGATAAATCACAAAGGTGACTTGTTCAATACTGGGATCAACTCTAAAACGGTTGTCCAATAAACTCATAACGGATTCTGTTGCTGCATGTAAGCCAAAACTTAACAGCAATAAGCAACCGGTAGCCAATACCCTTAACATACTTTCTCCCTACTGACGCCAGAGGCAGCTTCCGCTTTTCTCGACGAGATCTAAACGACTTTGATGCGCTTCTACTTCATCGGCCGTAGCTCGTAAAACCTTTAGGGATTTTCGACCACTTTCTACTCTTCGTATGCTTTCGGCTTCGCCTTCCTGTTGACCAGCGTTAAATTGCAGCGAAGTTTGACCACCCGTCATCAATAAGTAGACGTCGGCTAGGATCTCCGCATCGAGCAATGCGCCGTGGAGAGTACGGTGCGAGTTATCGATACCGTAACGGTCACATAAGATATCTAGGTTGTTTCTTTTACCTGGGAATATCTTCTTCGCCATTGCCAAGGTATCGGTAACTTTACAGTAGTCATCCGTTTTACCTATCGCTGGGTTGAGCTTCTCAAACTCATAGTCCATGAAGCCCGTATCGAAGGGCGCGTTATGAGCCACCAGCTCCGCACCTTTGATAAAGTCGAGAAACTCTTTATGAATGTCTTGGTATTCAGGCTTATCAATCAAGAATTCATCGGTAATACCGTGAACGCCAATCGCCTCTTCTTGAATCGCACGATCGGGCTTGATGTAGACGTGGAAATGACGCCCGGTCAGCCTACGGTTGATGATCTCTACTGCACCAATTTCAACGATGCGGTGACCCATATAGTGAGGGCCACCTTCTGTATTCATACCGGTGGTTTCGGTATCGAGTACAACAATGCGCTTATTTTCGTTCGAACTGTTTTTTTCGTTCGTGCTTTGTTCTGGAGTGCTACTGGTATTCATAAGGATAACTGTGTCAGACTATGCCGATAATGTGCTTGAGGTAATAGTATCAAATCATGACGAAACAAGTTGAAATTTTCACTGATGGTTCTTGTTTAGGCAACCCTGGTCCCGGCGGCTATGGCATCGTACTTCGCTACAAAAAAGTCGAGAAGACGCTAGCAGAAGGTTTCACGCTAACAACCAATAACCGTATGGAAATGCTCGCCGCTGTCGTTGCTCTCCAAGCCCTCAAAGAACCTTGCTCTGTGATTCTGACCACAGATAGCCAATACGTGCGTCAAGGCATCACACAGTGGATTCATAACTGGAAAAAGCGTGACTGGAAAACAGCCGACAAGAAACCGGTTAAAAATGCCGATCTGTGGCAAAGGCTCGATAAAGAAACCGCTCGCCATAGCGTTGATTGGCGCTGGGTAAAAGGACACGCGGGACACAGAGAAAACGAAATGTGTGATGATTTAGCGCGAAATGCAGCGGAGAATCCGACTCTAGAAGATACGGGCTATCAACCAAGCTAATCGTCTTTTTAATTAGACGCACATTTCAGAAAGCGATTTATAATTTCTTAAACTAATTGACAATTTCTCAATCGAATTGATAGATGAAAAGCCGACAACTAATCGGCTTTTTCTGTTTTTAGCGGATATGACGCTTTGGCTGAATCCATTGTACGGCGCGTATTGGTTCTAAAACTTGCCCCAACAGGCGAGAAACGTCGCTTAAGGTGCCAATGTGGTTTGATGGGTTTTAGCGGGTAAGTACGCTTACGAGCAACAATAAAGTATTGGCTTCCGGCGAAGGATGCACAACCACCTAAGCTGTTCTCCAACCACGTCCACATCGCTTGATACTTACTCATCGGAAACAGCGCGTAGGTGTCACAATGAATTACTTCATAGTTAAGTACACCTAACCAGTCTTTAATTCGACTTGGCGTGTACATACGCCCACTCCAAGGCAAGCTGTTCTTTCGCCAAGGCATCAAACTGGCAAGCCCAGTGACACTGATTGGGTTGAAGCCCGTGATAATGATATAGCCATCGTCCATCATCACTCGATCGACTTCTCTCAATAAGCGATGCGGGTCATTGCTATAATCTAGCTGATGACTCAGTACTACAACATCAAAGCTTTTCTCCAAAAAGGGTAAATTATAGCCATCCGCTATCACATTATGTAATGGGTTCTGGATATCTAGGTTTACTTGATGTTGAATGTTGCATGTGCAGCTAGAAATCTCACTACTGAGGCCACCGAGCTTGAGCATATGGTAACCAAATAGCTTTGGGCACCACTCATCGAGTCGAGTTTGAATAGATTCTCTCAACCAGTCCCCATTGTGCAATTGCGCCCAAGTGTAAGGACGTTCAAACTTCTTTCTGCTACGTGCTGGCTTCATCAATAATCTGTCTCACTTATTCTGTCGCACTAATAGTGACTGGAGAACCAATAATGTTACATATCAAAAGCATACCTGCATTTAACGACAATTACATCTGGCTGATTCAAAATAGCGATCGCCGTTGTGCTGTCGTCGACCCTGGTGATGCGGCTCCAGTATTAGAGTACTTGGCACACCATGAGCTAACTTTAGATGCAATCTTGATTACACACCACCACCACGATCACATTGGTGGTGTTCCAGAACTCGTTAGACAATTTCCCGGCGTGGATGTTGTCGGTCCAAGGAATGAACCTATCCCTACCTTAACTCATCCGGTCGATGATGGTGATCAATTAGAACTGTTTGGCGAAGTATTCCTCGTCCTAGGGCTCAGTGGCCATACTGCGGGTCATATTGGTTATGTGGGCGATGCCAAACTGTTTTGTGGTGATGTGTTGTTCTCTGCGGGCTGTGGCCGAATCATGGAAGGCACACCACAACAGATGCTCGATGCACTGAATAAGATCACGGCTCTGCCTCAAGAAACCGAAGTTTATTGTGCACATGAGTACACTGCAGCCAATATCGCTTTCGCATTAGCCGTAGAGCCTGATAACCAACATTTGCAGCAATATCGCGACCAAGTGAACCGACTTCGCGCTCAAAATAAGTCGACCATCCCCACAAATTTGAGACAAGAGAAGTTTGTGAACCCCTTCCTGCGCTATACCGAGCCAAGTGTAGTGAAATCAGTGTCTAATCGCACCGAGCAGACCGATCCTTTATCGGTATTCACCGCTTTACGTGCGTGGAAGAACGAATTTTAACAAATACAGACTTGTCACTCATAGGGGGTGGCAAGTATTATCATCGGCCGTTAATTAAAAAGGCTGTAACATGCGAGTTAAGTACAGCTGGGCTTTGGTATTACTACTTTCTGGTTGCCAATTAACTCAGTCAGAGAATCCAGACCAAGCTTCCGAGCAAACCAACACATCTCCTACTAAAGAAGTTTCTCAAGCGAACGTTTCATCAGAAGCAACAGCCAAAGAAGATCAAAAAGTTGAAGCACCTGTCGTTACTCCACAAACACAAGAAGATGTTTGGAAACGCATTGCGATGCAACTTGAAATGGAAGTGCCAGACCAAAAGAAGGTCGACTACTACCGAACTTGGTATCTCAAGCACCCGAGTCATCTAAAAACAGTATCAAAGCGTGCTGAACCTTTCTTGTATCTGATCACGACTAAGATTGAAGAAAAAGGCTTACCACTAGAATTGGCACTACTACCCGTTGTAGAAAGCTCTTTCGATGCGTTTGCCTACTCTCATGGCAGTGCTGCTGGTCTATGGCAATTCATTTCAGGCACTGGCAAAGACTACGGGCTTGAACAGAACTTTTGGTATGACGGCCGCCGCGATGTTGCCGCCTCTACCGACGCCGCATTGGACTTCCTCTCAGATCTTAACCGACGTTTCGATGGCGACTGGAATCATGCGATTGCTGCCTATAACAGTGGTGGTGGTCGAGTAAACAGCGCAATCCGCAAGAACAAGAAGCTTGGCAAGCCAATCGACTTTTTCTCTTTGGACTTACCAAAAGAGACCAGCAGCTATGTACCTAAACTGCTTGCTCTAGCAGATGTCATTGCCAACCAAGAAAAGTATGGCATCGATATTCCGGCGATCCCGAATAAGCCAGTGCTGACTCTGGTTAACCCTGAAGAACAGCTTGATTTAGCCATTGCTGCGAACTACGCAGGCATTCCTGTCAAAGAACTTCAAGGTTACAACCCGGCTTACAACCAATGGGCAACGGCACCAGAGAAACACCAACAACTATTACTTCCTTTAGATTCAGTTGAGAAATTCAACAAAGAAGTCGCTGCCAATAAAGGCAAAGGCATGAAGTTGGTGCGTTACAAGGTTCAATCTGGTGACAGCATTAGCGTACTGGCAGGCAAATATAACACCACCAGCAAAGTGATCCGCTCTGCGAACGGTTTGAGCAACAACAATATTCGTATTGGCCAGCACTTACTTATCCCAACATCCACCAAAGACGACAAGACATACGCCCTAAGCGCTTCAAATCGCCTAGCAAGCACACAGTCAAAGAGTCGTGGTCAATATAAGCTTAGCCATACTGTAAGAAGTGGGGACAGCCTATGGACGATTGCACGCGCAAATAAGGTCTCTCATCAATCACTGGCTAAGTGGAATGGCATGGGACCACGCGACACGCTTAGAGTTGGTCAAGAACTGGTCATTTGGAAAAATGGCTCAGACGGCGCCATCATCCGTACGATCTTTTATAACGTAAGATCAGGTGACACAGTCAGCGGTATTGCATCAAAGTTCAAAGTAAAAAGTACAGATGTTGTAAAATGGAACACTTTGCAGAACAAAAAATACCTACAGCCAGGACAAAAACTGAAGCTGTATGTTGATGTAACTAAGGTAAGTGTATGAACCCGTCAAGTAACCCACTCGTCATGCTGTTGGATATATTCCGTTCACCAACAGCTTGTTTCTTAGCGCTTTATCAACGAAGTGCTTGGGGATGGCAACCCTACGTCGTATTAATGCTCAGCCCATTTTTGTTTTGGGGTGCTTATTTTTCGAATGTAGATTTTGCCTGGTTAAGTGCAGAGCTATCGCAGCAACTGGCTCAAACGAACCCTGACCAATTGGCGTTACTTGACAGCAATACCTTACTCGCAAGTGAAATCATCAGCGACGTATTTGGCCGAACATTAACCATCGTTCTATTGGCATTCTGGTTTAACCTAGCAACCAAGCCAAGCCAACATCAGCACAGCTTTTGGCGATGGTTTGCAGCGGCATCTGTTGTTATATTCCCAGCTGTTTTAGGTGATGTAGCAAGCTACGCAAGCCTGATACTCAAGCATGGACATGTGATGAACTACGCTGCCGACTTGAACAGCTTAAATGGCTTGATCAAGTTACCGTTAACCAATGATTGGTCGCAGTTTGCTAGCTCATTACCACTGCTTCTGCCATGGTACATCGTGCTAGGTTATGCTGCGGTATTAACGTGGACTGAGTTTGAACGCGGGCAAGCGCTTGTGATTTCAGGCTTACCATGGGTTGGCTACTACCTAATCTGGGCGCTCTACATTTTAATCTTTTAAGTTGAAGAGATAAGGCTAGCGAAAACTCTCTAGCCTAATGTTCCGTTAGATTTCCCAAGGTAACCACCGTGCGAATGGTTAAGTTCCAATGACTAATAGCTAATCACTATTTAGCCTTAAAGGTCACTCGCATAGGGTTATGATCAGAAGCGTCCGTAATGGGCGCTTTTGCTTTTTCTACCAATAGCCCTCGATAAAACACGTGGTCGAGCACCAGTCCTGTAATGAACTGAGTTCTGTTATCTGGCTCAAAGGCAACTTCCGTCAAACCAACCTTCTCCAACGCATCTTTCAATACAGCAAAGCGAGCTTCACTCCAGCTATTAAAGTCCCCAGCAAAAATAACCGGCCCACGATACTTTTGCAGATTGTCAGTTAAGCTCCTGAGCTGAGCCTCGTAATCTTCCGTACCAAAGGTAAAGTTCACAGCGTGGATATTAATCATAGCCAGCTCTTCGCCATTGCTTAGTTGGTAACGCGACCAAAGCGCAGATTTAGGTAGTTGAAGCCAAGGTTCTTCATGAGTATAAGCACACGCTTCAATCGGCAAATGAGTTGCTAGGTTGAGTACCCCAGCACTTTGCTCAAAGGCCTCAAACGCATTAACACGTGTGCTTCCCCACTGGCCGCTCGTTACCCATTGGCGAAGTCCTTCTGTCATACTCGCTTCTTGCAGCAAGACTAAATCGCTACCTGCCGACAGCTTATTTAACTCACTCTGCCAATTATTTCGGTTTTGCTTGTAGATATTCCACACCGTAATGTCTAAGCCATCAGACACATCAATCGCTTTCGGTGCAGAGTTTTGGTAGCAACTGTAGATGTCGTTACTGGTACTTTGAGAGGAAGTGATTAGATTGGGTTTATTCGGGATCACGAAGATAAAATGAAAACTAACGACAGCAAGCGTTATCAATAACGTGATAACAATGATGGTTTTCTTAAACATACAACACCCTACCAGAAATGAAAAAGGAGCGATAAACGCTCCTTTTAGGGTAATAGTTTTTTTATACGGCGTCTTCGTCTTCTTCGCCAGTACGAATACGTACCACACGTTCAACTTCAGTAATGAAGATCTTACCGTCACCAATTTTACCTGTTTGAGCCGTCTCGATGATGGTATCAACACATTGGTCAGCCACTTCGTCGGTCACAACGATTTCTAGTTTCACTTTAGGTAAAAAGTCGACCATGTACTCTGCGCCGCGGTATAGCTCAGTATGACCTTTTTGACGTCCAAAGCCTTTAACTTCAGATACTGTCATCCCCGTAATACCCACTTCTGCAAGTGCTTCACGTACATCATCAAGTTTGAATGGCTTGATAATGGCTTCAATCTTTTTCATGTTCATCCCTTAAACTGTGCGAATGGCTCATTATCGGTTAGCTATAGTAAACATTCAATGAAAAAAGCCAGAGCTTTAAAGCTCTGGCTCGAAATTTATCATCTTGTTTAATCAGCGCTTTGAGAAGGTTTTACTTAAGGCTTGCGTAGTAAGCGGCTAGATTCGCGATGTCTTCATCACTCAGCATTGAAGCTTGAGCCTGCATTACAGCGGCCAAACCGCCGGTGCGCTGGCCATTCTTATAGGCCTTAATTGATGAAGCGATGTATTGCTCGTTTTGACCTTTAAGGTTTGGATAGCCAGGGATCACTGCGATACCGTCTGCACCATGACATGCCGCACAGATTGCTGCTTTAGCTTGACCCGCAGCAACATCAGCCGCCAGAGCGTTACCACTCAATAGTCCAAATCCAAGAACTAATCCTAGTGTAATTTTCTTCATTGCATATTCCATTAATTATTTTTATTAAAGTGACGGTGAATTGTGACATAAACTTTTTCTACTTGCTCCAAAGCGCTTCACAATCTTGACCTTCGTAGTTTTTATCTACGAATAAGCCTAAAACAGCGATCACTCGATCGCCATCCATTAATATCGGCGTTCTGCGTCTTAACCAACTGGGTACTTGGTACTCTTGAAACAACTTCTTAAGCTTCCTGCTATGACCGCGCCCAACAGGGTGTGCTGACAATCCCTCAGGGTTAAATATCACTCGCAGTGTTCCTCTCGTTGTGTTGAGACTAAAATGTTGCGCATCACAGTGGTTAGATACACCATCACTCGCCGCTGAAGTTAAGTGTAGTTCCCCTAAACCGTCAGGCAAAACTAAGCTCTCTTCCATCGAGATATCACTTTGCCAGTTCGACAAGTCTTTGGTCTCTTTGACGACATAGAGCTGATGATTAAAACGTCTAACCTCAACCTCATTCAACACCAGCTTAGGGTTGGCGTCTGCCTGAGCACATGCCACCTCATCCCATATAAGTTTGAGCTGCTTTTGGCTCGGCATCGGTTGATTACAGCGGCTCAGCCACATTCTTAATAAGCGTGCACGCAGTAAATCAGAGTGCTGAGATAATACCTCAATACTTAAGCTGTGCTTCTCAGTCAAAGCTTGTTGTAAGTGAGATTCTAACAACTCATCCAACAGTAACTCTTGCTCTGCACATAGCTGAGCACTACGACTGACCGATTCTCGAAAACTAGGCCAACGCTCGGTCAGTGTCGGAGTGACTTGATGACGAATAAAATTACGGTCAAAGCGAACGTCTTGATTACTCTCATCTTCTATCCAAGTTAAAGCCATATCGCGCGCCGCCCCTTCAATATCCGTTCTCGTCACCGACAGCAGTGGGCGAACGATATGAGCACCTGAAAATGGCATCACTTTCGCCATTGAAGAGAGCCCTTTCGGACCACTGCCACGCTTAAGAGCTAACAAGAAGGTCTCGACTTGGTCATCGATGTGCTGGCCTGTCACTAACACATCACCTTGTCTAATATGCTTTTTAAGGGCTTGGTATCGCGCGTCTCGAGCCAGCTTTTCAACGCTTTCTCCACGGCTAATATCTAGCGAGACTCGTTCAATGAACAAGGATACCGACACAGCATCACACCATGTTTTGCACTGCTCTGCCCAATAATCAGCATTGTTGCTTAAGCCGTGGTGAACATGTACCGCACAGCAATCGATGTGATGGGACTTAGCGAATTGGGCAGCCAACTCCAACAACACTCGTGAATCGACACCACCACTGAAAGCGACGATCAACCGACAAGGCTTAAGCGCGCTTTGATCAAGTACAGATGTGAAGGTATCAATTAAGTGTGTCATGAGGCTAATAAACCAAGAGATCGTGTGTTAAGGGATAATGTTTTAATAATAAAAAAGGGTTGGCACTGAGTCCAACCCTTTCATCATTTGTTCGTATAGCTAGCCTTATCGCTAAGGCAAGTTATCAGCAGTAGCCGTAGCTCATTAGACGCTGGTAACGACGCTCAAGCAGCGTTTCGTTATCAAACTGCTCTAGCTCTTCTAGCTGTTTAACTAACATGTCTTTCATGTTTTGAGCGGTTTGTGCAGGGTCGCGGTGCGCGCCACCTAGAGGCTCAGGAATGATTTCGTCGATAAGCTCAAGCTCTTTAAGACGAGGAGCAATCAGGCCCATCGCTTCAGCTGCTTGTGGTGCTTTATCTGAATCGCGCCATAAGATTGAAGCACAACCTTCTGGAGAGATTACTGAGTACGTAGAGTACTGAAGCATGTTCACGTAGTCACCAACACCAATCGCTAGTGCGCCACCAGAACCGCCTTCACCCACAACGTTACAGATAACAGGAACTGAAAGGCCAGCCATCACTTTTAGGTTTTTAGCGATAGCTTCAGATTGACCACGCTCTTCAGCACCAACACCTGGGTATGCGCCCGCTGTGTCGATGAAAGTAATAATAGGCATGTTGAAACGCTCAGCAGTTTCCATTAGACGTAGCGCCTTACGGTAACCTTCTGGCTTTGGCATACCAAAGTTACGGATCACTTTCTCTTTAGTCTCACGACCTTTCTGGTGACCAATAACCATAACAGGACGGCCATTTAGACGAGCCATACCACCCACAATAGCTTTGTCGTCAGCGTAAGCGCGATCGCCCGCCATCTCTTCAAACTCTGTGAATGCATGCTCCAGGTAATCTTTGGTGTAAGGACGTTGAGGGTGACGAGCAAGTTGAGCTACCTGCCATGCACCTAAGTCACTAAAGATTTTCTGTTTAAGCTCTAAGCTTTTTTTCTCTAGTTGTTCGATTTCTTTGTCTAGATCTACCGCTGTGTCACCACCGTGACGCGAAACGTCACGTAGCGCTTCGATTTTTGCTTCAAGTTCAGCGATAGGCTTTTCAAATTCTAGAAAGTTCAGGCTCATCTATGAATCCTTGTTGATTCAGCTCCGCATTCGCGAAGCTAAATTTTAGTTAAATTCGAGTTCTACTTGGCTATTTCCAAGCAGCTGTTTTAATTCGTCTAGTAATGTATCACTTGGCGTCACACGCCATTCTGTGCCCAATGTTAACCGCGCTCTAGCGTCGGCACGCTGGTAGTATACATTGACTGGGACCGTTCCGGCTCTATAAGGTTCTAAGATTTGACTAAAGCGTTCAAAAAATTGACCGTTAATTTGGGATTGGTCGATAGATATCGACACCCCACGAGCATATTTCTCACGGGCGCTTCCTAAGTCCATGACCTCGCGCGCGGACATTTTAAGCCCGCCATTGAAATCATCAAAGCTGACCTGTCCGGAAACGACCACAATTTTGTCTTTTTCGAGCAATTCTGCGTAGCGATCGAGCGCATCCGAGAACAACATCACTTCCATTCGGCCCGAACGGTCATCAAGTGTCATCAAACCAATTCGCGTGCCGCGCTTCGTCGTCATCACTCTCGCAGCAATCACCAAGCCTGCAATTGTTAGTGATTGGTCACGACGCGTTGGCGTGGCATCTTTCAAACGACAGCTAGTGTATTTCGCTAACTCTTTGATGTAAGCGTTAACCGGGTGACCAGTTAAATACAAACCAAGCGTTTCACGTTCACCCTCAAGCCAAATCTTCTCAGGCCATTTAGGCACTTGGGTATACTTGTGTTCAACCTCTTCCGGAGCGTCGGTCAACACGCCAAACATATCAGATTGACCAAAAGACTCGGCATGGTGATGTTGACTCGCTGCCTTCACCGCATCTTTCAAAGATGCCATCATCGCCGCTCGGTGAGGACCTAATCTATCTAAGGCTCCGGATAGAATCAACTTTTCGATAACACGTTTATTAACCTTCTTCAGATCAAGACGTGCACAGAAGTCGAATAAGTCTTTAAAGTAACCACCTTTATTTCGCGCTTCAATAATCGCTTCAATAGGGCCTTCACCGACCCCTTTGATCGCACCGATGCCATAAACAATCGCGCCATCTTCATCCACGTTAAAGCGGTACAGACCCGAGTTGATATCTGGTGGTAAAAGCTTGAGCTTCATACGGAAACATTCATCAACAAGGCCGATAACCTTCTCGGTGTTATCCATATCCGCTGTCATTACCGCAGCCATAAATTCCGCTGGGTAGTGCGTTTTCAGCCATAGCGTTTGATAAGAAACCAGTGCGTATGCGGCCGAGTGAGATTTGTTAAAGCCGTAGCCCGCAAATTTCTCTACCAAGTCAAAGATCTTCATGGCCAGTTCGCCATCAACACCATTGGCTTCAGCGCCCTCTTTAAAGGTACCACGCTGCTTTGCCATCTCTTCTGGCTTTTTCTTACCCATCGCACGACGCAACATATCCGCTCCGCCAAGCGTATAACCAGCGAGGATCTGTGCGATTTGCATTACCTGTTCTTGGTACAGGATGATGCCGTACGTAGGTTCTAGTGTCTCTTTAAGCGATTCGTGCTGCCACGTTTCATCTGGGTATGAAACCGCTTCTCGGCCGTGCTTACGGTCGATAAAGTTATCTACCATGCCTGATTGCAGAGGACCCGGACGGAACAAGGCTACCAATGCGATAATATCTTCAAAACAGTCCGGTTGTAGACGTTTGATCAGGTCTTTCATACCACGCGATTCCAGCTGGAATACCGCGGTGGTTTCAGAATTTTGTAATAGGTTAAATGACGCTTGGTCATCAAGAGGAATCGACTCGATACGAACCGGTTCTTTCCCCTCTTTCTTCAAACGTGGATTCACTAGGCCTAACGCCCAGTCGATGATGGTCAGGGTACGCAGCCCCAAGAAGTCGAACTTAACCAAGCCAGCCGTTTCAACGTCATTCTTATCGAACTGCGTTACTGGGAAGTTACCTTCTGCGTCGGCATAGATTGGCGCAAAATCGGTGATCGTGGTGGGTGAGATAACAACACCACCTGCGTGCTTACCGGCATTTCGCGTACAACCTTCAAGGATGCGACACTTATCAATCAGCTCACGAACTTCTTCATCGCCATCGTAAAGCTCTGGCAATGCAGGTTCAGCAAGGAATGCTTTCTCTAGCGTCATACCCGGGTCTGGCGGTACAAGCTTTGAAATTCGATCGACGAAACCAAACGGGTGGCCCAATACACGGCCTACATCGCGGATTACCGCTTTTGCCGCCATGGTACCAAAGGTGATGATCTGAGAAACGGCATCACGACCGTACATTTCAGCCACGTGATCAATAACTTGGTCACGCTTATCCATACAGAAGTCGATATCGAAATCGGGCATGGATACACGTTCTGGGTTCAAGAAACGTTCGAAAAGTAGATCGTATTCAAGTGGATCGAGATCGGTGATATCCAAGGCGTAAGCGACTAGAGAGCCGGCACCAGAACCACGGCCAGGACCTACTGGCACATCGTTGTCTTTTGACCACTGGATGAACTCCATTACGATCAAGAAGTAACCTGGGAAACCCATGTTGTTAACAACTTCGAGCTCAATCTTGAGTCGCTCATCGTATTCCGGTCTGCGCTCAGCACGCACTTTTTCATCTGGGAATAGGAACGCTAGACGTCGCTCAAGGCCTTCTTCAGATTTCTTGATCAAGAAGTCTTCAATCGCCAAACCTTCCGTTGGGAAGTTAGGCAGGAAGTACTCGCCCAGACGAACCGTTACATTACAACGCTTAGCAATCTCAACACTGTTCTCAAGTGCTTCAGGGATATCGGAGAACAACTCGCACATCTCTTCTTCGCTACGAAGATACTGTTGCGCGCTGTAATTTTTAGGACGACGAGGATCGACCATAGTGAAACCATCATGAATTGCCACGCGGATTTCATGGGCATCAAACAGGTCTTCAGTTAGAAAAACCACTTCGTTGGTTGCGACAACAGGCAGGTCTTCCTGTTCAGCAAGCTCTAACGCAAAGTGTAAGTATGACTCTTCATCTGGTCGTCCGGTACGAATCAGTTCCAAGTAAAAACGATCGGCGAAGTACGTTTTGTAAAACTCGACGCTGCTTGCAACCAAGTCACGGTTACCTTTCAGCAACGCCTTACCAATCTCACCTTCTTTGGCGCCCGATAGAATGATCAGGCCTTCTGCATTCTCAATTAGCCACTCTTTATCAATAACAGGCTGATGTTGAACATGACCACGAAGGTAAGCTTTTGAGATGAGTAACGTTAGGTTGTTATAACCTTTATTGTTCGTTGCGATAACGGTGAGCTTGGTCAACTCGTCACCGAATTCTGGAGACTGCATCAAGAAGTCAGCACCAATAATAGGTTTAACCCCACACCCATGGGCAGTACCGTAAAACTTCACTAAACCACACAGGTTGGTAAAGTCGGTCAATGCTAGAGCAGGCATACCCATTTCAGCGACTTTTTTAACTAATGGTGGCACCTTGGATAGGCCATCCACCATCGAAAAGTCACTGTGTACGCGTAGGTGAACAAATTTTGGATCTGACATTATTTTTCCTGAGTTCTAGGTTTGAGCCTAGGATTACAACTGTGTGTATTCTATTTTTTTCTAATACAAGTTAGCAACTTTATTCGATGCTAAGCTCTAGTTAACGTAAAGCTCTAATCTATACCAAGAATACGTTTTACTGGCTTAAAGCTCTTGCGGTAATGCTCGGTTACACCATGTTTTTCAATCGCTTCGAAATGCGCTTTGGTCGGGTAACCTTTATGCTTAGCAAAACCAAACTCTGGATGAAGTTTATCAAGATCTTCCATCTCTTGGTCACGAACGACTTTTGCGATAATAGACGCCGCACTGATTTCAGCCACTCGCAAGTCCCCCTTCACAATCGCAAGACCATCCATCGGCAGTTCTGGGACTCGGTTTCCATCTATCAACGCCATATCAGGTTGAACGCTCAACCCCGCGATAGCTCGCTGCATAGCAACCATCGTCGCTTGCAGAATATTCAACTCATCAATTTCTTGTGGAGAACAACGACCGACAGACCACGCCAAAGCTTTCTCTTTGATTTCAGGAAGTAACGCAAGACGCTTTTTCTCAGACAATTTCTTTGAGTCGTTCAAGCCTTCGATTGGGTTGTTTGGATCAAGGATAACCGCAGCGGTCACCACGTCGCCAACCAAAGGGCCACGCCCTACTTCATCCACGCCAGCAAACAGCTGGTAACCTTGCGGGTATTCAAATGGAGGAAGCTCTTTTTTTTCTTTTACTGCCATAACTAATCTCTTAATGTTCTGTAAATAAGCGCTTTATGCTTCAACAAAAGGTCGGTCAATCAATTTCAATACTGCGTTAGCGGCTTGTTTGTCTGCGTCTTTGCGGATCCAGTGATGCATCTCGGTAAAGCGTTTGATCAAGGCACTGTTATCGGCTGATAGCATTTTATCGACAGACGGGAACAAAAAGTCTGGGTGGCACTCTTCAAGAATATGCTCTTTCACGATCTCTTCACCAGCCAAAATATTCGGCAGTGACACAAACTCAGTGATCGCCAACTTCTTAACAATGTAACCCGTCAGCTTATTTACTTTGTAACCAACCACCATAGGGCGTTTAAGCAACATACATTCAAGAGCCACGGTACCTGAAGCCAAGAGCACAGAATCAGCGGCGGTAATCACGTTGGTTGCCGTATCTTCGACTAACGTGAATTCAAGCTCAGGTGCGGTCGATTGCCAGATTTCAGTAAACTGCTTTTTACGCTGCTCGTTAACGAGCGCAACAACAAAATTGATATCCGGATACTTCTGCTTGATACGTTGGCAAGTTTCGATAAATGGCTGAGCAATCAAACCCATCTCACCACCACGACTACCCGGTAATACGGCTAACCACTGCTTGTCTTGATCAAGACCTAACAGCTCTCGAGCATCTTGTTTACTAGGCTCTAAAGGAATCGCGTCTGCCAACGTGTGACCAACAAACTCACAGGCAACGTTATATTTATCGTAGAACGCTTTTTCGAACGGCAAGAAAGCCAAGACTAAGTCGGTTGCTTTGTCGATTTTAAAGATACGCTTTGGACGCCAAGCCCACACTGAAGGGCTCACGTAATGCACCGTTTTGATACCAGCGTTCTTAAGGTCTAACTCAAGCCTTAGGTTGAAATCAGGCGCGTCGATACCGACAAAGACATCGGGTGGATTTTGAGTGAAATACTTAACCAGCTCTGCTTTTACTTTTAACAAGCGAGGTAAACGGCCAAGCACTTCAACTAAGCCCATAACGGCCAGCTCTTCCATCTCGAAAAGAGACTCACAACCTAGGGCTTTCATTTTCGGCCCGCCAATGCCAACGAACTCTGCATTCGGGTATTGTGATTTGATCGCTTTGATAAAGCCTTCACCAAGCGTATCGCCAGACAGTTCGCCGACAACAATGCCTACGCGCAATGGTTCATTCGAAACGAAGTCCGAGCTATTGGTTGCTGCTTCTTGCTGTGCCATAGTTTTTCAATTCCCTTGTTGCCTAAAACAAAAAAGACCGCCTAACGAGTAGCGATCTTTTTGTTATACCATTCTGATGAAGTAGTTATTGCCATACTCACATTGATTGGTACATAACCATATCGAGTATTAACGAATAATACCGCGCTCAGAGTTCTCTAGCATTTCAAGCATAGGCGCTACCGAAGTAAACTCTTTTGCCATTTCAACTAAAGCCACTTTCGCTTCTTCAAGTGTTTTACCTGAACGGTATAGCTCTTTGTACGCTTTCTGTAGTGCACGAATTTCAGGTTTCTCAAATCCGTTACGCTTCAAGCCTACTAGGTTAAGGCCGAATGGAGCCGCGTGGTTACCCTGTGCAAGCACGTACGGCAGTACATCTTGAACAACTGCAGAACAGCCACCAATGTATGCGTAAGCACCAATTGAGCAGAATGGGTGAATCGCAGAAAGTGCCATAACACCAGCGTAGTCGCCAACCGTTACATGACCGCCAAGAATAGCGTTGTTACCAATGTGAGTGTGGTTACCAACAATAACATCGTGCGCTACGTGAGCATTAACACAAAGTAAGTTGTCATCACCAATCACTGTGGTTGCTTTGTCTTGAACCGTACCACGATGGATTTGAACCGCTTCACGAATTACGTTGCGATCACCGATTACAACTGTTGTGTCTTCGCCGCCGTATTTCTTATCTTGGTTTTCTTCACCGATAACAGCGTGTGGGAAGATACGATTTTCTTTACCAATGGTTGTGTGACCTTTGATCACAACGTGCGACATCACTTCAGTGTCGTCACCAATTGTCACATTACCAGCAATGTAAGTGAAAGGCCCAACCGTCACGTTAGCACCGATAGTTACATCACCTTCGATTACTGCTGCCGGGTGAATTTTCGCTGTTTCATGAATCATATTAAAACTCTCTACGAGCACATTTAAGTTCAGCTGAACATACAACTACGCCGTCAACCTTAGCAACACCATTAAACGATGCGATGCCACGACGTTCTTTTAAGAATTCAACTTCGATAACCAGTTGGTCACCTGGTACTACTGGCTTACGGAATTTAGCTTTATCTACGCTAGCAAAGTAGTACAACTCGTTGCCAGAAGGCGCACCGAAAGATTTGAATGCTAGAAGGCCTGTTGCTTGTGCCATTGCTTCTAAGATCAACACGCCTGGGAATACAGGAAGCTGAGGGAAGTGGCCTGTGAACTGAGGTTCGTTAACAGAAACATTCTTAATTGCGGTCAGTGTTTTTTCTTTTTCAAAGCTAGTCACACGATCAACCATTAAGAATGGGTAGCGATGAGGTAGTAGTTCCTGAATTTCAGTAATGTTCATCGTTGTCTGTTCAGTAGTCAAAGTCGTATTCCTATGTATATTCTTTATTTAATTAGAAGGATTATAAACGAAAAAGACTCGCTGTACGCGAGCCTTTTATTAGAAATGCTGGAATTATGATTCCGCGCTCTTCTCAATAAGTTTTTCAACGGTTTTCAAACGCTTGTTCATTTCATCAATACGATGAACTCGCGTTGCTGTTTTACGCCAATCTTTATTTGGCTGTAAAGGAATACCTGAAGAGTACATGCCTTTCTCAGTGATGCTGCGCATTACCATCCCCATACCGGTGATTGTAACGCCATCAACGATTTCAATGTGACCATTAATCACACTGCCGCCACCAATAATACAGTACTTACCTATCGTCGTGCTGCCTGCGATGATAGTACCACCCGCAAGAGCAGAACCATATCCGATGTGAACATTGTGAGCAATCTGAAGTTGGTTATCTAGGATAACGTTGTCTTCAATGATTGTGTCATCTAATGCGCCGCGGTCGATGGTAGTACACGCGCCAATTTCTACGCGGTTACCGATGCGAACCGAGCCGACTTGCGGGATCTTAACCCATTCGCCTTTCTCGTTCGCATAACCAAAGCCATCAGAGCCAATAACAGTACTTGATTGGATCAGACATGCTTCTCCAATCACCACTTCATGGTAAACACTTACGTTAGCCCACAGCTTAGTGCCTGCGCCAATTTTTGCATTTTTACCAATAAAGCAACCAGCACCGATGATCACATCATCACTAAGTACCACACCAGACTCAATCACAGCGTTCGCACCAATAGACACATTTTGTCCAATAGTTGCATCGCTAGAGATTGAAGCAGAATCAGCAATAGCCGCTGCGGGTGCAGGAGTAGTATCAAGCGCTTGAGCAACCTTAGCAAAAGCAACGTAAGGGTCACTAACCACAATAACGTTGGTCTTACACAGTTCGCGCTCACTCTCTTTAACCATAATAGCGGATGCTTTACAGTCACCTAGGTGCTTGCTGTACTTCACGTTAGAAAGGAACGTAATGTTGCCTTCTTGCGCTTTATCCATAGGAGCGACTGCTGAGACAGTAATCGTACCGTCTCCGTGTAGCTCTCCCCCAGTAATCGTTGCCAATTCGGCTAAAGTCAGGTTCTTCATAAAACTTATTTCAGTGATTTAATTACTTGCTCAGAGATGTTGTATTCAGGCTTACCGTATTGTAGAGCTTGAATATCAACGATCATGTCGTAGCCTTCTTTCTCTGCAACTTTAGTTACAGCATCTTGAATCACTTTGAACAGCTTCTGCTTCTCTTGTGCTTCACGACGTTGACTTGCTTTTTCTAGTGCTTGAGCTTTGATTTTGTACTTGCTGTCCAGTTGGCCTACTTCGATACGAAGTTTCTCAACTTCTTCAGGGCCTAGTAGCTCGCCATCACGCTTAAGCTTTTCAATCTTCGTTTTCGCTTCAGCTTGAATGCTCTGTAGCTCAGCCGCTTTATCTTTGAACTCTTCCTGCATTTTTTGAAGAACAACTTCACGCTGAGGTAGAGCCTGGAATACTTGTGCAGTGTTTACATAACCCACTTTTTGCGCAGCTTCAGCAGCTGTTGCAAAGAAAGAAGAGCTAAGAACTACAAGGCCTAAACCTGCTGCTTTAATCATATTTTTCAAAATATTGTCCTTTAAATATTAGAAAGTTCTACCAATGGTAAATGTGAAGAATTCCTCATCATCACCTTCGTAAATTTTAACTGGTTTCGCTAGAGAGAAAACCAGTGGGCCCATCGGTGACATCCATTGAAGAGCGGCACCATAAGATGAACGGTAATTTGTTGGATCAGAGTAATCGTAGTAGTACTGGCTGCCACTATTTGGTGCGCCGCGGTCTACGAATTCGGTATCCCATACACTCGCCATGTCAAAGAAGACACTGGTACGAATCTGGCTACGCGCTTCATCAGAAGCAAACGGCGTTGGTACAATTAACTCTAAACTTGCCAAAGCAACCGCGTTACCACCTACTGAGTCATCAGTAGCTGAATCGTATGTAGGGTTGTTACCCGTGCTGTTCCCGTAAACGGCTTTCGGGCCTGCCGAGTTAGAGCCAAAACCACGTAGGGTTGTAAAACCACCTGCGTAATAGTTCTCGTAGAATGGGAACAAGTTATCGTTACCATCCGTTTGACCATAACCATTACCATAGCCTAATCGGCCACGCATCAATAGTGTGAACTCATGCTTTTTGGTCAGCGGGATGTAATGTTTTACATCGTACTGCATTTTGAAGTACTGAGCATCAGAACCGGGTACCGTCACCTTAGCAAAAGCACGTTGATGGTTACCTTCGGTTGGGAAGAAACCACGGTTAAGATTGTTACGAGTCCAAGAGATATTGATGTCGAAATCATCGGTTAGAATGTGTTCGTCACCATATTGGTCAATACTTCTCGCGAACTGTTCAACTTGGATGTAGGTCGGAACGTTACCGATCTTGTTGTGCGTATAGCCAACACCAAACTCGAGACGGTTCAGCTCATCCATAGGGAAACCCCATGTTAGGCTGGTACCATAACTTTGGTTGGTATAGTCGACGATACCCGCTTCAGAGGCTTCGAATTCGTTGTAGAAGATCTTACCGCCCAAGCTCACACCATCAAGGTTCCAGTATGGGTCACGGTAGTCCAAGCTTACGTTCTTTTGGTAATCGTTCATCATGGCACTTACGCCAACACGGTTACCAGAGCCCGCGAAGTTGTCTTGTTGTAAACCAACTTGGAAACTAACACCTGATTCAGTACCGTAGCCAACACCAAAGTTGATACTGCCTGAGTTTGCTTCCTTAACGTTGTAGACCAAATCAACTTGGTCTTCACTGCCAGGAACACGCACTGTTTGTACATCAACCGTTTCAAAGAAACCTAAACGGTTAAGACGGCTCTTACCGGTATCAATTGACTTAGAGTTAAGCCAGCTGCCTTCCATTTGACGCATTTCACGACGCAGTACTTCGTCTTTCGTTGAGTTGTTACCCGTGAATCGAATATCACGAACGTAGATACGGCTGCCCGCTTCTACATTGATAACCAACGACACTTCTTTGGTCTCATCGTCAAATTCAGGAATCGTGCGAACTTGTGGGTACGCATAACCAGATTCACCAAGAATTCGTTTTACGTTCTCTTCCAAAGACGTTACCGAAGAGCCGTTATAAGTATCGCCGTCTTCAAATGGCACTAACGCTTCGAAGTCAGCCTCACGACCGATTAACTCACCACGGAAAGAGACATCTTTAACCGTGTAAGCTTCGCCTTCGTCTAGGCCAAGTGTGATGTAAACACCTTTCTTGTCTGGAGAGATCGCCACCTGCGTAGAGTCGACCTTAAACTTCAGGTAACCACGGTCAAGGTAGTAAGATTTCAGCGCTTCGATATCACCGGCTAAGACTTGCTTCTGGTATTTTTCATCTGCAAGGAAATTCCACCATGCAACATCAACATTCAGATTGAAACGACTAAGCAGTTCAGAGTCTGAGAAGACTTCATTACCGATAAAGTTGATTTGCTGAATCTTAGCGGATACGCCTTCAGTAAACACAAACTTAAGGTCAGAACGGTTACGTGGCAGAGGTGTCACAACCGCTTTTACTGTCGCGTTGTACTTACCCACGCTGTAGTAAAAATCTTCAAGGCCTTTCTCAATGTTACTCAGCGTAGTGCGGTCAAGCGCTTCACCTTCACGAACACCAGACGCATCTAGGTTCTGCTGAAGCTGCTCTTCTTTGATCGCTTTGTTACCTGAGAATGAAATGCTCGCGATGGTCGGTCGTTCTTTTACTTGAACAACTAAAACACCTTCATCGCGAAGAACTTTAACGTCCTCGAAGTTACCTGAAGCATACAGTGCACGAATGATCTCAGATACATCGCTTTCATCCACTTCATCGCCAATACGCACTGGCATTTTCAGTAGAGCTGCACCAAGTGCAACACGCTGTAAACCTTCGATCTTGATATCTTGAACCACAAAGTTTTGTGCTCCGTTCGCAGCCACACTAGTGGCCAATAGACTTGCGAACAGAATTTGCTTAATCGCCATACTTATTCTAATTATTCCTTGCTACTACCAATGCCTGTGAGAAACCATTCACAGACGAGTAAAATCATTAAATATTGCCAGAGCCATCAAAGAGAAGAGGATTGCACCTCCCACTCTGTATCCCATTTCCTGAACTTTTTCAGGCACCGGTTTACGAGTAACGGCCTCAATAGCGAAAAAGAGCAAATGTCCGCCATCAAGCATAGGCAGCGGAACCAAATTAATAATCCCCAAGTTAACACTAATCAGAGCCAAAAAGCCTAAGAAGTAAACCAAACCGTAATCGGCGGTTGTCCCTGCACCTTTGGCTATTGAAATCGGGCCACTCAAGTTATTTAAGCCAACATCACCAACGATGAGCTTCTTAAGCATTGTCAGCGTCAAACCAATGATTTGACCTGTTTTATCAAATGCTTTTCCTACTGACTCAATTACACCAAATTGTAACTCAAAGCGATAATCTTCTGGCCATTCTGCGACTTCTGGAGCAATACCTGCATAGCCGATTGTGGAACCATCAGAAAGCTCGCGGCTTTTTGGCGTCATAACTAATGACTGTTCAGTACCATTTCGTAGGACTACAAGGTCCAAGGGTGTCATCGGGTTTGAACGGATTAACTCAACAACCGACTGCCACTGTTCAATAGGCTGCCCATTAATCTCAACAATTTTGTCGCCAGCTTCTACCCCTGCATCGTATGCCGCACCGTCATCAATGACTTGAGCGAGCACTGTCGATATCTCTGGAGAATACGGTCTAAAGCCCAGCGTTGTCATTGCAGATTCAGTTTCTGGGTTGAATGACCAGTCTGAAATATCCAATGTCATCTGTTGTTCAAAGCCGATATCGTCTTGAGAAGCTACCGTTACAGTCATGGACTGATCACCAATATGCGATATCAAACCCATATTGACTGATTCCCAATCTGCGGTTTTGATTCCCGAAATAGATTTAAGTTCCATTCCAGTTTCAATTCCGGCTTGTGCAGCAATAGATTGCGGAGTAACTTCACCAATTACGGGTTTAACCGCCGGCACGCCAATCAAAAATACAAGCCAATAGGCAAAGACGGCAAAGATAAAGTTAAATGCAGGACCTGCACCAACTATCGCCGTTCTTTTCCACAATGGCTTCTTATCAAAAGCGTATTGTTGCTCGTCTTCAGAAAGGTCGTCTACACGACCATCAAGCATCTTAACGTAGCCGCCCAATGGAATGACAGACAAGCTGTACTCTGTGCCATCACGGCCAACTTTGCTCCAGATTGATTTACCAAAACCAATCGAGAATTTTTCAACTTTCACACCACAACGACGAGCGACCCAGAAGTGTCCAAACTCATGAACAGCAACCAGAATGCCAAGCGCTACGATAAAAGATGCGAAGTTCCACAGAATTCCACTCATGCTAGCTGCTCTTTAATAAATTGAATGGCTATTTGACGAGACATATTATCGAGCTCGAGAAGGCTTTCCAAGCTATCTAAACCCTCAGAGTTATGTTGTTCACATACTTTGCTCATAACGTGTTCGTTAATGACAGCAATATCGGTAAACTTCACCTGATTGTTCAAGAAAGCATCGACCGCGATCTCGTTTGCTGCATTAATGGCTGTTGTCGCATGCTGACCTAAGTAGCACGCTTCAATCGCTAACCTCAAACACGGGTAACGACTGAAATCTGGTTCTAAGAAGGTAAGCTCACCCACTTTAGTAAAGTCTAAAGGCTTAACACCCGCCTCGGTACGATTAGGGTAAGACATCGTCAAAGCGATTGGCGTTGCCATATCTGGTTCGCCCATTTGAGCAAGCACAGAGCCATCCTTGTACTGAACCATCGAGTGAATCACAGACTGCGGGTGAATGATGACCTTTAACTGCTCCTGAGAAGCATTAAATAGCCATTTCGCTTCAATGTACTCTAGCCCTTTATTCATCATAGTCGCAGAATCGACAGAGATCTTAGGCCCCATAGACCAGTTAGGGTGTGCAATTGCGCGTTCAGGAGTCACTGATTCGAGTTCAGCCACATCGGTATAACGGAAAGGACCACCAGAACCAGTCAGAAGAATATGGTTAATGCCGTTTTCTTCAAGGTTACAGCGGCCTAGGTTAGTTTGTACGTTCTGCGGAAGGCATTGGAAAATAGCATTATGCTCGCTATCGACAGGAAGCAGCTCTGCACCGTATTTTTCCACGGCGTCGATAAACAACTGCCCAGACATCACCAAAGCTTCTTTGTTTGCAAGCAAGATACGCTTGCCCGCTTTAACCGCAGACATAGTAGGAAGTAAACCAGCGGCACCAACAATCGCGGCCATTACCGTGTCCACTTCCTCTAGAGAAGCAACCTGACACATGCCTTCAGTGCCTGAAAGTACTTTTACGTTAGGGTAACTCACGGACAACACTTCAGTCAGTTGAGACGCTGCATCAGAGCAAGCCATAGCAACATAGCTTGGTTGCCACTTTTCAACTAACGCCAGCATCTTTTCAACATTCGAGCCTGCAGCCAGTGCAACCACTGAATAGAGATCTGGGTTTTGCTCAACGACTTTTAGTGTACTTGCACCAATTGAGCCGGTAGCGCCAAGGATAGTTAGATTTCGCATCACATATGACCGTAGAAATGTAATAAAGGGCAGAATCACTGCCCTTTTTTATTAGAATGCTAAATAAAGCAGAGCAAAGACAGGGAATGCAGCCGTTAAGCTATCTATTCTATCTAGTATACCACCATGACCAGGAATCAGATTACTGCTGTCTTTCACCCCAGAAACACGCTTAAACATGCTTTCAACAAGGTCACCTAGAACAGAAATAACAACGGTCACAAGGGTAATAACAATCATGTGAAGTGGGCTTGTGAATTGGATGTCAAACAAGTCAGCAAAGATCCAAGCCACGATCACCGCAGTAATAATGCCACCGATAAGACCTTCAATCGTCTTATTAGGGCTTACCGCTGGTGCCATTTTACGCTTACCAAAACTCTTTCCTGAAAAGTATGCGCCGCTATCTGCAGCCCAAACAAGCAAGCAAACAAACATCACCAGTTTAGCACCGTGGTAAGGATCAGCATCGATACCGTTAGCACGCAGGATAACCACACTCCAGAAGAATGGCAGCAGAGTCAGCACACCAAAGGCGTGACGAAGAAGAGAAGAGGCTTTCCATGCAGGCATAGACTTAGGATAAGTCACCGCCATGCCACTCGCGATTACCCACCAAATCGAGCCAATCGTTAGAATGGCGTAGTGAGCAGTAGACAAGTTATTAAGGCTAAATGCATCAAAAGGGATAAAAGCAAAACTTGCAGCACTTACCACAACCGTTGGAATCAACGCTACATAACGTGATTTGCTTTCAACAAACTGAGTCCACTCCCAAAAACCCAATAGCGAGATTACCGCTAGTGAAAGAATAAATGTAGGAAGTGATAACTCGAAAATACCTAGAATAACTAGGGGAGCTAAAATCAACGCCGTAATAATTCGTTGTTTCAAACCAAAAAATCCTTATTAACTGTCCATCAGAGCTTTAATTTGCTCACCGGTGCATCCAAAACGACGCTCACGGTTAACAAACCAAGTCACAGCTTCTACTAAGCTGTCTTCATTAAAGTCTGGCCAGAATTGTTCAGTGAAATACATTTCGGCGTAAGCCAACTGCCAAAGCATAAAATTACTAATGCGGCATTCGCCACTGGTACGGATAAGTAGATCGACTTCAGGAATATCTGCCATTGTCAGGTGCTGTGTAATCATAGCTTCATCAATGTCATCTACATTAATATCACCAGACTTTACCTGTTGAGCAATAGAGGTCATTGCTTGCTGAATATCCCACTTACCGCCGTAGTTAGCTGCAATATTAATAACCATACCCGTATTGGTGCTAGTCAAAGCTTCCGCTTCTTCTATCTTCTTTTGTAGTCGATCATTGAAACGACTTTTATCACCAATAACACGAAGTTGTAGATTATTTTTATGAAGCTTTTTAACTTCACTCGACAGCACTGAAATAAACAGTTCCATCAAGATACCGACTTCTTCTTCAGGACGACGCCAGTTTTCGCTACTAAATGCAAAAAGAGTAACGGCTTTAATGCCAAGTCTGGCTGCAGAAGAGATAGTTTTACGAACGGCTTGAACACCGTTTTTATGGCCAAAGACGCGAGGCTTGCCCTGAGCTTTTGCCCAGCGACCATTACCATCCATAATGATAGCAATGTGTTTAGGAAGAGAGTCTGTGAACGCTTGAGAATTATGCATAAAAGAGTGAATCAAATTCTAATAGTCGAACAGAGTAGCATAAAAAAACGCTGCACCGTGAGTACAGCGTTTTTCCGGAAAGAAAAGAATATGGAAAATTAAACTTCCATCAACTCTTTTTCTTTAACAGCTAGAACTTCGTCTACGTTCTTAACCGCAGCGTCAGTTAGCTTTTGAATTTCGTCTTGTGCTTTACGATCTTCATCTTCAGAGATTTCTTTATCTTTAAGAAGTGCTTTTAGATCGCCATTCGCGTCACGACGGATGTTACGGATAGCAACACGGCCACCTTCAGCTTCGCCACGAACGATTTTAACTAGGTCTTTACGACGCTCTTCCGTTAGCGGTGGAAGTGGAACACGGATAACTGTACCCGCAGACATAGGGTTTAGGCCTAGGTCAGATGTCAGGATTGCTTTTTCAACTAGAGGAGTCAGTGTTTTATCAAACACTGTAATAGCTAGTGTACGTGCATCTTCAGCGATAACGTTAGCTACTTGAGTCAAAGGCGTTGGAGCACCGTAGTACTCAACAGTAAGACCAGAAAGTAGGCTCGGGTGCGCACGGCCTGTACGAATCTTTTGCAGGCTGTTTTTTAGTGCATCAACACTTTTTACCATGCGCTCTTGAGCGTCTTTTTTGATTTCGTTAATCACAATTTCACCTTGATTATGTTCTTTCTTCAAGAAAGCTTTTTATTTGGAGTGATAAGGATAAGCTTACCAAGGTACAACACCTCAGTAAGCCCGAAAAATTAGTCAGCGTCGCTGATTAATGTACCTTCAGTTTCACCCATAACCACGCGACGTAGTGCGCCTGGTTTATTCATGTTAAATACACGGATTGGCATTTTGTGATCACGTGCTAGCGTAAATGCAGCCAAGTCCATTACTTTAAGTTCTTTATCAAGAACCGTGTTGTAAGACAACGTATCATACAACTCTGCGTCTGGGTTTGCTACAGGGTCAGAAGTAAATACACCATCTACTTTTGTCGCTTTTAGAACTACGTCAGCTTCGATTTCGATACCACGTAGACATGCAGCAGAATCCGTAGTGAAGAATGGGTTACCCGTACCAGCAGAGAAGATCACAACGCGACCTTGACGTAGTTGGCTGATTGCATCTGCCCAGTTGTAGTCGTCACACACACCTTTAAGAGGGATTGCAGACATTACACGTGCGTTTACGTAAGCACGGTGAAGAGCGTCACGCATTGCAAGGCCGTTCATTACCGTTGCAAGCATACCCATGTGGTCACCAACAACGCGGTTCATGCCAGCTTCAGCAAGACCAGCACCACGGAACAAGTTACCGCCACCGATAACAACACCAACTTGAACGCCTAGTTCAACCAATTCTTTTACTTCTTGAGCCATACGATCAAGGATCGTTGGGTCAATACCAAAACCTTCTTCGCCTTGTAGCGCTTCACCGCTAAGTTTTAACAGAATACGTTGATACACTGGTTTAGGGTTCGTAGTCATGGAGTTTACCTTCCAAAGAGTTGATGATTAACAGTCATGGATAAAAACTGAAGAGCTCAGTTTGCATTCATAACAGCTAAAAGTCGGAAATAATTCATTATTCATAAAAAGACCGCAGCATTTGCCACGGTCTTTTTCAAACAATACGCTAAGGATTAACCTTTTTGTACCGCAGCAACTTCGTCAGCGAAGCTCATTTCAGCCGCTTTCTCGATGCCTTCACCAACTTCTAGACGTACGAAGTCAGATACTGAAGCGCCTTTCTCTTTCAGGATAGCGCCAACAGTTTGCTTAGGCTCCATGATGAAAGCTTGACCAGTTAGAGAGATTTCGCCCGTGAATTTCTTCATACGGCCAACAACCATTTTCTCTGCGATTTCAGCTGGTTTGCCTTCGTTCATAGCGATTTCAACTTGAACTGCTTTTTCTTTCTCAACTACGTCTGCAGGTACGTCTTCTGGGTTTAGGAACTCAGGACGTGATGCAGCAACGTGCATTGCAACGTGCTTAAGCGTTTCAGCTTCGCCTTCACCAGCAACAACAACACCGATTTTCTCGCCGTGACGGTAAGAAGCTAGTGCAACACCTTCAACGAATTGTACGCGACGGATGTTGATGTTTTCACCGATCTTAGTTACTAGTGCAATACGCGCTTCTTCAAATTTAGCTTGAAGAGCAGCGATTTCTAGACGTTCTGCTAGAGCAACTTCAGCAACTTCGTTAGCGAATGCAAGGAAACCTGCATCTTTAGCTACGAAATCAGTTTGGCAGTTAACTTCAAGAAGAGCAGCTGCGCCGTTTGCTTCTTTGATGATGATTGCGCCTTCAGCAGCAACGTTACCAGCTTTTTTAGCTGCTTTCGCTGCGCCAGATTTACGCATGTTTTCAATTGCTAGCTCGATGTCGCCTTCAGCAGCAACAAGTGCTTTTTTACATTCCATCATGCCCGCAGCTGTGCGTTCACGAAGTTCTTTAACTAGAGCTGCAGTTACAGTTGCCATTCTCTATTCCTCAGTAAATTCTAAAAAAGATAAAAAACAGGGGCCTAATTAATTGGCCCCTGATATTGACTGTATTCAGTCCGTTAAGCCACCGATTATGACCGCTTAATATGAACTAAATATGGCTCAGAGCCGCTATTATTCAGCTTCTACAAAACCGTCTTTTTCAGCAGCTACAGCAGCAACATCTTTGTTACGACCTTCTTTAACCGCGTCTGCAGCAGCGTTTAGGTAAAGCTGTACTGCACGGATTGCATCATCGTTACCTGGGATAACGAAGTCAACGCCGTCTGGGTTAGAGTTAGTATCAACTACAGCGTAAACTGGGATACCTAGGTTGTTTGCTTCTTTAACTGCGATGTGTTCGTGATCAGCATCGATTACGAATAG
The DNA here is from genome assembly GCF_041470825.1 of Vibrio sp. 10N.261.55.A10. Lineage (NCBI taxonomy): Bacteria > Pseudomonadati > Pseudomonadota > Gammaproteobacteria > Vibrionales > Vibrionaceae > Vibrio > Vibrio sp. 10N.261.55.A10. Next base: position 54,071 of record NZ_JBFRNC010000045.1, read on the forward strand.
AGCGTCTGGAAGGCCGCCCATGTTCTTAATACCACCAAGAGATTTCTCTAGCTTCTCCATTTCACGAGTACGCATTAGAGCTTCTTTCTTAGTAAGCTTGTCGAAAGTACCGTCTTGAGCTTGCGCTTCAAGTTCTTTCAGACGCTTGATAGACTGACGAACAGTTTTGTAGTTCGTTAGCATACCGCCTAACCAGCGGTTGTTAACGTAGAACTGGTTGCTGTTGATAGCAGCTTCTTTAACAGCTTCAGATGCAGCGCGCTTAGTACCAACAAAAAGAACTTTACCTTTCTTCTCGCCAACTTTAGCAATTTCAGCTAGAGCGTCGTTGAACATTGGTACAGTTTTTTCTAGGTTGATGATATGTACTTTGTTACGAGCACCAAAGATGAATGGCTTCATTTTTGGGTTCCAGTAACGAGTTTGGTGACCGAAGTGAACACCAGCTTTAAGCATATCGCGCATTGATACAGTTGCCATTTTAAAATCCTCTATGGGGTTAGGCCTCCACATCCCCCATGAATCCGACCCCTAACAACTAACCACTTTTCAGCCGTTATCTATGTTGTTGAGGCACCCCGGAACATGTGTCGGAATGTGTGTGATTTAAAGAAATAAGTTAGTGGACACAAAGCTTGTTTCGCCAATTGGAGAAAACAGTCCTGATGTCCGGCGCGCTTTATACCATATTTTGTCTATCTATGGCTAGAAAAAATTCTAAAAATGGCGACTGCTATACTGATCCCTATCGGCGAATTTCACCTATAAATAGTGTCGCTATTCATTCACTTCTGTCTCAATAAATTGATCACGATTCACTCACGTTGAGCAGTATCCACCAGCAATGTATGGGCATGGGAATGTTGCGCTAAATTGCTGCACTGATAGAATAGCCCCAATATGCACACTTAGGTGCTACCAAATTAAGAGATATGCAATGGCTGTAAAAATTAAAACTGCTGAAGAAATTGAAAAAATGCGCGTCGCCGGCAAGCTGGCCGCTGACATTATTGAGATGATCGAACCTCACATCCAAGTGGGTACCACGACGGAAGAGCTCAATACGCTTTGTCATGAGTACGCTCTAGAAAGAGGTGCATACTCTGCGCCACTCGATTACCACGGTTTCCCTAAGTCTATCTGTACGTCTATCAATCATATTGTGTGTCACGGCATTCCCGCGTCACAAGACGAAACGGGTAGCACAGGTCAATTCAAACCTGCGGTACTCAAAGATGGCGACATTCTGAACGTTGATATCACAGTTATCATCCCTGATGACGCAAATGCCGATCTTAGTACTCGCCCTCAAGGCTACCACGGTGACACCTCTAAGATGTTCCTAGTGGGTGAGGTTTCACCTGCAAACAAGCGTCTGTGCATGGTTGCTCAAGAAGCACTTTACGAAGGCATGCGCCAAGTTAAGCCAGGTGTTCAACTTGGTCAAATCGGTACTGCTATCGAGAAGTACATCAAAACAAACAACAAGAACAACCCACGCGCTAAGTTCTCTATTGTTAAAGATTACTGTGGTCACGGCATTGGTTCTGAATTCCACGAAGATCCACAAGTAGTTCACTACAAGAACAGCGATCGCACCGTGCTAAAAGCAGGCATGTGCTTCACTATCGAGCCAATGATCAACGCGGGTAAGTTTGGCTGTCGTCTTGATGACGAAGATAGCTGGACAGTATACACAGCAGACAGCAAGAACTCGGCTCAATGGGAGCACACTCTGGTTGTAACTGATACTGGTTGTGAAGTACTAACACTGCGCAGCGATGATACAATCCCACGTATCATGAAGAACGCTTAGTTCACCGAACTGAGCGCATCAGCCTTTTAAAAATATCCTCGCATTGTCGAGGATATTTTTTATCCACTCAATTTCGATTTTCCATCAGCTTCTGTTAAATTGTTTACTATTCTCATTTGCTTGCACGGATAGCAGACTATGCCTTATCAATGCCCTCTTACGTTCAATGACGAACAAATTGAAATCTGCGAATTAAAAAATCAGCTCGAGATCTTCACGCAGTATCAAAAAAATGAATTTCTGAACCACCATCCCGTCACCGATTTGGTTCTACTGCGCTCCGAATACATGGATTTACTTCTCAATCGTTTGTGGGAAAATTTCGGATTCAACAAACTGCCTCATATTTCACTTGTCGCAGTGGGTGGTTATGGTCGTGGCGAACTGCATCCTTTGTCTGACATTGATATTCTCATTGTCTCGCAAAAAACACTACCACCAGCTCTTGGTGAAAAGGTCAGTCAATTCATTACTCTACTTTGGGATTTAAAGCTCGAAGTTGGCCATGCTGTGCGAACTATTACTGAGTGTCTCGATATCGGCACCGATGATTTAACCGTCGCGACCAACCTACAAGAGTCGCGATTGTTATGTGGTAGTGAAGACACTTTCCAAGAACTAAAACTGAAGATTCATTCCGATTCATTTTGGCCAAGTGAGACGTTTTACAAAGCCAAGATTCAAGAACAGAGAGAGCGTCATGCTCGCTACCACGACACCACCTATAATTTAGAACCGGACATCAAATCGACTCCGGGAGGGCTCAGAGACATCCATACCCTGAGCTGGGTTGCGCGTCGCCACTTCGGCGCGACCTCTTTGTTAGAGATGAGCAAATACGGCTTTCTGACCGATGCTGAATATCGTGAGCTCGTTGAGTGCCAAGATTTTTTATGGCGTGTTCGCTTTGCATTGCATATTGAACTGCGCCGTTACGACAACCGTTTAACGTTCGCGCATCAAGCTCAAGTCGCTGAACATCTGGGTTATACGGGTGAAGGAAACCGTGGTGTTGAGATGATGATGAAAGAGTTCTACCGAACCCTTCGTCGTGTTGCTGAACTGAATAAGATGCTGCTTAAGCTGTTCGATCAAGCGATCATCAATGGCGGTCAAACCCAAGACGCTGAAATTCTCGATAGTGATTTCCAACGTCGAGGTTCGTTGATCGAAGCGCGCAAGCCTGCCCTATTCCAAGCAAGACCAGAAACCATTCTCGATATGTTCATCCATATCGCCAATGACTCGACTATCGAAGGGGTAAGTCCACCAACATTGCGACAACTGCGTACGGCACGCCGTCGATTGAACCGATTCCTGCATACCATTCCTGAAGCTCGTGACAAGTTCATGGATCTAGTTCGCCACCCTAATGCCCTGCACAAAGCCTTTAGCTTAATGCACAAATTGGGCGTGCTCTCTGCGTACTTACCGCAGTGGAGCCAGATCGTTGGTCAGATGCAGTTTGACCTATTCCATGTTTACACCGTGGATGAGCACAGTATCCGCCTGCTCAAGCACATCAACCGCTTTGGTCAAATCGAAAACCACGATAAGCACCCTATCTGCTGTGAAGTCTATCCTCGAGTACAGAAGAAAGAGTTGCTGATCCTTGCCGCTATCTTCCATGACATCGGCAAAGGCCGCGGCGGAGACCACTCTGAGATAGGTGCGGTTGAGGCTTACTCTTTCTGTATTGAACACGGGCTATCGAAGCCTGAAGCCAAACAAGTCGCGTGGTTGGTACAAAATCACCTATTGATGTCAGTAACGGCTCAACGTCGTGATATCTACGACCCAGATGTGATCACCGAATTCGCCAAAAAAGTGCGTGATGAAGAATCACTCGAGCTACTGGTTTGTTTAACCGTTGCCGATATCTGTGCGACTAACCCTGAGCTATGGAACAGTTGGAAACGAACCCTGTTAGCTGAGCTGTTCCACTCAACGCAGCGAGCACTGCGCCGCGGCTTGGAAAACCCTGTCGATGTCAGAGACCGTATTCGTCACAACCAACAAATGGCATCAGCACTGCTGCGTAAAGAAGGCTTCACCGCTCGTGAGATTGAAGTGTTGTGGCAACGCTTTAAGGCCGATTATTTCTTGCGTCACACACATAAACAAATCGCTTGGCACTGTGAGCACTTACTTCGCCTAGAAGACCCAAGCCAACCGTTAGTGCTGATCAGTAAGAAAGCGACGCGTGGTGGCACAGAAGTGTTCGTTTATTGTAAAGACCAAGCAGCACTGTTTGCGACCGTGGTTGCCGAACTCGACAGACGTAACTTTAACGTTCATGACGCGCAGGTCATGGTTAGCAAAGATGGTCATGTTTTGGATACCTTTATCGTACTAGACCAGCACGGCGAAGCGATTGATGAAGCAAGACACAAAGCCGTTGCTAAACATCTGACTCATGTATTGACTGATGGCCGCCCGACTAAGATTAAGACGCGTCGCACGCCACGTAACTTGCAACACTTTAAGGTCAAAACCTTAGTTGAGTTCCTACCAACCAAGAGCAAGAAACGTACCTTGATGGAGTTAAGAGCTCTTGATACGCCGGGGTTATTGGCTCAAGTCGGTGCAACCTTTGCGGAGCTAGACATCAACTTGCACGGTGCGAAAATCACCACGATAGGTGAGAGAGCTGAAGATTTGTTTATTCTGACCAGTGATGCGGGAGGCAGACTGTCTGAAGAACAGGAACAAGCGCTAAGAGAAAGGTTAACTGAGCATGTTTCAGAACTCGCACCTTAGAAAGCGAATTCAGTCTAAAAACAGGTTTAATAACCAAATAAGTGTGGGCAAAGATAGAGAGCGATCTTGCCCACAACTTACAATCAATTCACAGATATCAACTATCTAGCTCGTCGTTAGGCTGCTACATTGATCAAGTCAATTACATAAAAGTATTACATTCATAACCTAGAGGTCGCTTATGTATCCAAACCTCACTGGCTTAGGTATCCACGAACCTAAACAGATTGAACGTTACTCCCTTCGCCAAGAAGCGCACAAAGATATCCTGAAGATTTACTTTCGTAAGCAGAAAGGGGAACTGTTCGCGAAAAGCGTTAAATTTAAGTACCCACGACAAGTAAAAAGTGTGCTTGTTAGCGGTGGCAATAATCAATACAAAGAAGTGACAGAGATTAACCGCAACCTCACTCTTGTGATTGATGAACTCAACAAAATCACCAAACCGACGCCAACGGCTGAGGTGGATGTGAAGCAGAAGATCCTTACCGACTTACGCCATCTAGAGAAAGTGGTATCAAGCAAGATCGCTGAGATCGAAGCTGATCTAGAAAAGCTAAAATGATCCCGCGACTAACTATTACTGTTAACTAACCAACATTAGTTATGCCGTTAAGGTTATACAGATACAAAAAGGGCTGATATCACTATCAGCCCTTTGTTTTTTATTCTATTTTCTCTATTCACTTAGACTGGAGATTGCCTAAACACGCGAGACTTACTTAGACAAGCAAGTTTGAGCATCGATTAAGTTAGTATCCCACTCAAAGGTTTCAAACAACCTTAGCCAAGTTTCATCAAGGTTGGCCTTCATCACCAACTCTTCTTTTGTGAAAGGATGGATAAAGCGAAGCTCAGAAGCGTGCAACAACAAACGATGCGAATCTAAATCATCACGGAACAGTCGATTGTGCTTACCATCACCATGTGAAGTATCACCGACAATCGGATGTCTTAGATGAGCCATGTGACGACGCAGCTGATGTTTGCGACCTGTCTTTGGCATCATCTCAACCAAGCAATAACGACTGGTAGGAAAGCGTCCTGTTGAATATGGCACTTCTACTTTTGCTAGCGGTTCATAGACTGTCACTGCCTCTTGCGCTTCTTTGTCTTCTTTCGCGAACTTATCTGCGATCTTATCCAGCTCAACCTTAAGTGCATAATCGAGCGTATCGCCCTCTTCTATCCAACCACGGACAATCGCATGATAGGTTTTTTGCATCTCATGATTAGCGAACATTGGCATCACCTGTGAAGCAACCTCACTCGACAACGCAAACACCAACACACCCGATGTCGGTCTGTCTAAGCGGTGTAATGGAAATACATGCTGACCAATTTGATCGCGCAATGTCTGCATAACAAATTGCGTTTCGTGTTTATCCAACCATGAACGATGCACTAGCATGCCAGCGGGCTTATTCACCGCGACAAAGTACTCATCTTGATAAATGATCTCTAACATTACGCACATACCTCATCAATGCTCTGAATTGTCACTAGCAGTTCGACTTTGTCTGCCTCATTTTTCCACACTTCACCAAAATAAGGATGGATAGCAAAGCCTTTCGGTAGGCTCATTTGGGCATCCATCATTGCGTTGATCTTAACGATAAAGATCCACTGCAACCACTCTTCCGGTTGTAACGAATCAATCCCGAAAGGTTCAACGCTCGCCAGAGCTTCATCCGAAGGCGGAAGCGTGCTCCATAGCGAACATTGGCGCATTTGTTCTTCTAATTGTTGAAGTAAAAGAGGTAACTTTGTGGCTGCTGTCATTTTTCACCAAGTTATTTATCTAGTGACCTTGAAATTGGGGCATAGAGTACCATCTATTTAGGAAAGAAAGTTAGGAGCTTTATTACTATGGAAACGATTCACACGCTCACTCAGTTACTAAAGAATAGCGGTTGCCAGTACGATATCTACGACCTAGGTCGCCGTATTCAGAAGATCGACAACACCTTATTCTCTGATGTTGAGCAAGGGAAACAGCCGTACCCATTTCCACTTCAGAAACAAGCTCACTTAGCGATTAGTTACTGGAACGAACACAAGCAACCTTGGATCTGGTTCCTAAAATTCAAACTGGACGAAAGAGGCCTATTACATCAAGGTGATGTCGGCAATTTCCTTAAGTTTGTTATCGAAGCGATGGGCACACGTTTGAACGGTGAGATCAGCGAAGAGCAACAACAAAAGCTGTCAAACAACCCATATACCTTCAAGCCTTCAGAAGACAAAATGGCCGTGTTCCATAGCCAAGTAAGAGCAGGTTTAGACCTTGCAACGAGCCAATACTACGAACACGCTCAACACTACTTCACAGGCGATCTAGGCTGGGACAACTGGAAAACCGTTGGCCTACAAGGCATCACTGATATGTGTGCTCGTTTAGGCAGCCAACAAAATGGTGTCGCGATTCGCAAAGCATTGAATAAGCTGCCTTCAGAACCTCTATACGCGACTCTCGGGGCGCTTGAGCATACGCAAATCAATGACAAGCTCGCTCAACGCTTACAAGAAATGGCAGAGAATGAGATTAACAGTCAAGAGCCAGATCTGTTCTTACTGTCAGCACTGGTACGTGCCCTTTCTGGCGCAGAGCAAAGCACAACCAACGCCGTAATTAACCAAGTTCTGGCTAGCCCGCGCTTAAGCCACCAAGAAGTATTGATTGGTTTGGCTGGTCGCAGCTGGCACGCACTGCAAGATCCTGCGATTGCTGAGCAGTTCTTGCTGCGTCTCGCACAAACGGGCAACCAAAACTTGTTCAATCAGTTATTTGCAGATTTAGTGATGATTCCGACACTGAGAATGGTATTTTTACCATTATTGAACTCGAACCCATCACCAGAACTCGCCAATGCACTTGTAGAATTACAACAAGCGGCTAAGTCGCAATAGATACCAGACAGAACAGCTCAGTAGCTCATAACAAAAAGCTCAAATCACGAACGGAATAGAGAGATAAAAGGAAGTATGGATTAAATGATAGATAACTTATTGGCTATTTTGATGCTGTGCTTCTTTTGCTTTCTGTTTTGGCAACAGCGCAGGCAATCCGAGCTTGCGAAAGCTGCCATTGCGAGAAAATGTAAAGAGCTCGACTTACAGCTATTAAGTGTTGCCTTTAGTGGTCATAAACTTAAGATGCGCCATGAGCTCACCACCATTTGGCGCTGGCACACCGTGTATCAATTTGAGTTTTCAGCGTTAGGTGATGACCTGTACCAAGGGAAACTGACCATGGTGGGCTTCCGTTCTATGCGGTTTGAGCTACAGCCTCATAGAATGTAACGTCGCAATACGCGGTATAACTATATTCATGATAAGGGCCAAACTGATCTTGTTTGGTCTCTTTAAATGCAAAGCCTAACTTTTCAAGTAACTTAATTGATGGGTTATGACCAACATTAACGGTCGCGACAACATTCGTTAGGTGTTCTTCAAAACAAACCAAACTAAAGAAAGGTTTTAGCACTTCACTAGCAAGGCCTTGATTCCAAAACTCCTTGTCCAGAATAAATCCCAGTTCATGCTTCCCTTCTTCAGACGAAACAAACAAATGCCCGAGGTATTCACGGGTTTGGTTGTGGATAATGGCTCGGCAAAAACCAACGTTGTCGTTCAGTATTTCTTGAAATAGGTGTTTTGCAGAGGCAATAGAATGCGGCCCGTTCATTTCAGCACGATTGATGGGGCAGCAATTCAACTTGATAAAGTCATGTTCTAACTGCTCGGTATAAGGTACCAACAGCGTTCTTGAGGTTGCTATCGTCATAAAACACTCCTTGTGTTGACCATTAGCAGAAAAGCAGATGTCGCGTGCTTAGATAAAAGCTCCTGAATTAAAGAGAGCCCCTAGATAGAGAAAAAGCCTTAGGAAAAGAAAAGCCCCGACACCGAAGTGTCAGGGCTAGGGTCTTACTCGCAGCAGTCCGGCTACTAATTAATGCTCCATGCATCATCCATAATAGTGGCTGTAATCCTTCAGCTCTTTCCTTTACTTCGCCGTCCTAGCGGTGTCCAATCATCCTGAAAGCTAACAATCCTAGTTAGCGCACATCACTTGTTCCGTGAGCGGTGTCCTTTACATCGTCCTGATGCTAATCCAACCCTTTAATCCTAAAGGTGTCCATTGTCATTCCGTTGCAGCTAACTTCCTGTTAACTGACTGTATCCCTACAATGTCCTTACGCTCCATGCTTGATCACTCAATCCTAAGTAACCAAATCTTCATCCTGAAGATAACCAAATCCTTGGTGCTTTCCTGTTCCGTGTCAGAATCCTTCCGACAAGGTTTAATTTACGCGATTTAGGATTTCGGACAATAGATTTGCATCACATTTTGAATTCAAGAAAGTTGTTAATTATATAAAACAATTAAAATTCAACACCTTAACCATGTGCACATCAATCTCTCTAGCGATGTATTCGTGTTATCTCACAACCTTTGTAAGAGATCTCTCACAAGCCATGGGCGGTTTTATGATTCGCTATCATTCACCAGAGCGAGTAAAATGACTAAAGACTAAAAATGGAGATCAACATGCTGACAAAAGATGTTTCTGAAGAGTTGAAATCAGTGCTTGAAGGACTGCAAGCGCAAGGGAAAGAGCCGACAGTTGCTTTAGTTAAGGCTCGTATGAGCACATCCGTTCCGATGCCCGCTTTAATCACGACCATCAAGAGCTGGAAAAGCGCAAATCGTGTTCCTAAAGTTGAAGTCGCGACACAAGAAGAGCCAGCACTTGATCGTGTTAGCCAACTGGAAAAGCAAATCCTTGAACTCACTGCTCGCGTTGCCATGCTTGAAGCTAAACTAACTGATCAATAAGGCAACTGAGCAATAAGTTGACCGATAAATAAGCTAACAGAGAAATAGAACACTATGAAGATATGGGTTGATGCGGACGCTTGTCCAAAGGTTATCCGAGAAACAATCGTACGCGCAGCTGAGCGCACAGGGGTTGAATGTACCTTTGTGGCAAACCATCTGGTTCCCGTTCCTAAACGCAATAACATTCACTCAATTCAAGTGCCAAGCGGGTTTGATATTGCTGATGATGAAATCGTAAAGCGCACTGAACCCGGCGATCTTGTGATTACATCCGATATCCCTCTGGCTGACGAAGTGATCACTAAAGGTGGGCAAGCACTCAGCTCTCGTGGTGAGCTTTACACCAAAGAGACCATTAAAGCGCGTCTGAACATTCGTGACTTTATGGATACCATGCGCTCAAGTGGCATCCAAACGGGTGGACCAAGTGCCCTTTCTCAAACCGACCGTCGTGAGTTTGCCAACCACTTAGATAGAATTCTAGCCAAACGCTAGCTGGCTCATCCGAGCTTAACCTAGTTCTATCTCTCCATAAAAAATCAAAAAACCTGCAAACAATGCAGGTTTTTTTAATATCAATTAGAAGAAGGTTTCCCCTACTCTACAACTAAGGCGTGTAGTACGTTGCAGCGCCTGGACCTACTGGTAGACCAAATACGAATACCCATAGGTAGAACAAGATGCTCCAACCGAACATGAATACCATTGAGTAAGGCAACATGGTTGCGATCAGTGTACCAATACCAAGGTTCTTCATGTAACGAGTAGCTACGGCAAGGATAAGACCGAAGTAGCTCATCATTGGTGTAATGATGTTGGTTGTTGAATCACCGATACGGTAAGCCGCTTGAATCGTTTCAGGTGCGTAGCCTACTAGCATTAGCATTGGAACGAAGATTGGCGCTGTTACTGCCCACTGTGCAGAAGCTGAACCGATCATCAGGTTAATGAAACCACACATTAGGATGAATGCGAAGAACAACATTGGACCCGTTAGGCCGATATCCTGAAGGAATGTTGCGCCGCCTACAGCAACCACTTGACCAAAGTTCGTCCACTTAAAGAAAGCAACAAACTGTGCAGCAAAGAATACAAGAACGATGTACATGCCCATTGAAGACATCGACGTTGCCATTGCATTAATCACATCACGGTCATTCTTCATTGAACCGGTAATTTTGCCGTAAACAAAACCAGGAATAGCAAAGAATACAAAGATAAACGCGACGATACTTTTCAGGAATGGAGAGCCTGAAATCGTGCCCGCCTCTGAACGTAGAACACCGTCAGCAGGAACAACAGTCCAAGCTAAAAGCGCACTCACGATTAATACAGCGACACCCGCCAATCTAAGGCCTTTCTTCTCAATAGCAGTAAGCTTACCCATTGAGTCATTTGAAAGATCTTCAGACGCGTCTTCGACATTGTATTTACCCAGTTTAGGTTCAACAATCTTCTCTGTTACCAATGCACCGGCAATCGAGATAAAGAAGGTCGAAATAAACATGAAGTACCAGTTTGATTCAGGGCCAACAGAGTAAGATGGATCAAGCATTTGTGCTGCTGTTTCTGTGATACCAGAAAGCAGTGGATCAACCGTACCGATAAGTAGATTTGCAGAATAACCACCAGATACACCAGCAAATGCTGCCGCTAGACCTGCTAATGGGTGACGACCCAATGAGTGGAAAAGCATTGCTGCAAGCGGGATAAGTACTACATAGCCAAGCTCTGAAGCCGTGTTAGAGATAATACCTGCGAAAACTACGGTTACCGTAACCATGCGCTTAGATGCGCCCATTACCATGCCACGCATCGCCGCAGATAATAGACCTGAGTGCTCAGCAATCGCAACACCTAGCATTGCAACAAGCACGGTACCTAATGGCGCAAAGCCAACAAAGTTTGTCACTAGATTAGTAACAATGAGCTGTAAGCCTTCAGCATTAAGTAAGCTTACAACGTAGATCATGCCGTCAGCAGCACGACCTGGAGCACCTTCTGGACGAGGGTCCATGACAGACACTTCAAAGTAACCAGCAATACCTGAAGAAACTAGGATTGCGACACAGAAGATAGCAAAAAGAGTGATTGGGTGGGGTAAAAGGTTCCCCAAATATTCAACGCTGTCTAAAAAGCGTGTGAAAATAGGTTTTTTTGGTGCGTTGTTTTTTATTGAAGCAGATGAACTCATCTGTTCCCTCCTTGTGTAGTGATTCCTGTGCAATTGTGACAAAGATGTTCAAATTGCCAGCGAAGGGTACGCGACAAAAATATCAATTAGAAATTCAAAATGTTACAAAGTGTGTAACAAACGACGATTTTTAACTCTATCTGAACAATTAATTAGCAAATAAATCTATATTAAACACAAAAACTAGATTTATAATTTACAACAACGCATTCACTAGAAATATAACTCACAACATAACCCATTGATTCACTTGAAAATAAAATACATCGTACGTTAAATGCACACTCGATATCCGGTTAAGTTCCTCTCGAAGGAAAAGAAAAACAGACAAATGAATGAAGTTTGACTTTCCCCTCGTTTTTACACACATGTCACATCATATTGACGGTTATTTTTGAACCGCTTTAAATCTTGGATTGGATTTACAGATCACATAGTGACGCCCTCTACGCTTAACTATCTGGCAATCAGGGTGACGGCTTTTCGCACTTTTAAGTGATTTAACAACTTTCATTATTTAGCTCCCTTACCTAATTGACCAAAGCGACGAGTAAAATTAGCAACACGTCCCTCTTTATGTAGCACTCTCTGTTTACCCGTATAGAAAGGATGTGATTTTGAAGACACTTCAATAGTGAAATAAGGGTAAGTATTACCATCTTCCCATTCGATAGTACGCTCTGTTTTCAAGGTGGAGCCAATCAAGAAGTACTCATCAACATTGGTGTCGTGGAACACCACTGTGCGGTAGCCCGGGTGGATATTCGGTTTCATTGTATTTCCCTAAATAATTGAATTGATATGTTATAACATAACAAATGATAATTATTATCAAAAGAAAAACAAGCGATTTTATGATATTTTCCCGCCATAGATCGTAATCAGAGACGTCCACTCATGTACTCCATTGAACCTATTGGCTTTATAGAGTCTCCCTATAAAGAGAAGTTCGCAGTGCCAAGGCAACCTAGATTGGTACCCACATCCACCTCAAGAGTCAGGCTGGTTGACGCAGCAAACTGTCTTGAGTCTGTTCGGGATATTGAGCAATTTAGCCATGTGTGGTTGTTGTTTCTGTTCGATAAGAACCTTGAAGCGGGCTGGAAACCAACTGTGAGGCCGCCTCGACTTGGCGGCAATGAACGTATCGGTGTTTTCGCATCACGTGCGACATTCAGACCGAATGGGATTGGCATGTCTGCGGTTGAACTCAAAGGTGTATCTCAAGAGAAAGGGCAGACTTGGTTGGATCTTGGCAGCGTCGACTTAGTAGACGGCACACCGATCATCGACATCAAGCCTTATATCCCCTACTCAGATTCGATCCCGGATGCATTGGGAGGGTTTGCCGCCGATGAACCAGAAGTGCTCGACGTTAACTTTTCGCAGCAAGCGCAAAGTAAGCTCGCAAGCCATCCACAAGCGCGCCATATCATTCAGGTGATCAAAGAAGTATTAGGCCAAGATCCTCGCCCTGCCTATAAGAAAGGTAAGCCTGACAACAAGGAATATGCGGTAAATTTGTTCGATCTTAACGTGAAATTCGTGGTTGAAACGCTTTTCATCAATGTAACTGACATTGAACGCTTTTGAGATCCCAAATAGGCTGATATTATATACGGCTATATCAGATTTGCTGTCGTCACTCACTGCAGCAAATTTTCTTTTATCAATGATGAAACGGATACCATAGAATGCGTACCAGTAACTACCTTCTTTCTACTCTGAAAGAGACTCCAAACGACGCAGAAGTTATCAGCCACCAGCTGATGCTACGTGCAGGTATGATCCGTAAGCTAGCTTCAGGTTTATATACTTGGCTACCTACTGGTCTACGTGTACTGCGTAAAGTCGAAAATATCGTTCGCCAAGAGATCGATAATGCAGGTGCCGTTGAAATCTTGATGCCCGTAGTTCAACCGTTTGAGCTTTGGGAAGAGACTGGCCGTTCTGAAAAGATGGGTCCTGAGCTACTTCGTTTCACAGACCGTCACTCTCGTCCGTTTGTTCTTAGCCCAACAGCTGAAGAAGTAGTGACGAGCCTAGTACGTAACGAGATCAGCTCTTACAAACAGCTACCTCTAAACCTGTACCAAATCCAGACTAAATTCCGTGATGAGCGCCGCCCTCGTTTTGGCGTAATGCGTGCACGTGAATTCTCTATGATGGATGCGTACAGCTTTGATATCGACAAAGAAGGCTTAGAAAAGTCTTACCAAGCGATGCACGATGCTTACTGTAAAGCATTCGACCGTATGGGCCTTGAATACCGTCCAGTATTGGCAGACTCTGGCGCAATCGGCGGCAGCGGCTCTCAAGAGTTCCACGTTCTTGCTGAAAGCGGCGAAGACCTAATCGCATTCTCAACTGAGTCAGATTACGCAGCAAACATCGAAAAAGCAGAAGCACTTGCTCCTACTGAAGATGCAGCAGCACCAACTCAAGAGATGGAACTGGTTGATACACCAAATGCGAAAACTATCGCAGAATTGGTAGAGCAACACGGTCTAGCAATCGAGAAGACAGTTAAGACTCTATTCGTTAAAGCTTCTGATGAAGTAGACGCTGATATCATCGCGCTAATCATCCGTGGTGACCACGAACTGAACGAAGTGAAAGCAGAGAACCTTCCACAGGTTGCTTCTCCGCTAGAGATGGCTTCTGAAGAAGAAATCCGCGCACTTGTTGGTGCAGGTCCTGGTTCACTTGGACCTGTTGGCCTAGAGCTACCATTCATCGTTGACCGCTCTGTTGCTGTAATGAGCGACTTTGGCGCTGGTGCAAACGTAGATGGTAAGCACTACTTCGGCATCAACTGGGGTCGTGACGTTGAGCTTGCTCAAGTTGAAGATCTACGTAACGTTGTTGAAGGCGACCTTAGCCCATGTGGTCAAGGTACTATTCAGCTTAAGCGTGGTATCGAAGTTGGTCACATCTTCCAACTGGGTAATACTTACTCTAAAGCAATGAACTGTAACGTGCTTGGTCCTGATGGTAAGAGCGTAATCCTAGAAATGGGTTGTTACGGTATCGGTGTTTCACGTGTTGTTGCATCTGCTATCGAGCAAAACCACGATAAATTCGGTATCACTTGGCCAGACGCACTAGCGCCGTTCCAAGTTGCTATCGTACCAATGAACATGCACAAATCAGAGCGCGTTAAAGAAGCAGCTGAGAAGCTATACGCTGAATTAACAGCTATGGGTATCGAAGTTTTATTCGATGACCGTAAAGAGCGCCCTGGTGTTATGTTTAAAGATATCGAGCTTGTGGGTATCCCTCACACTATCGTTATCGGCGATCGCAGCATGGACGAAGGTAACTTCGAATACAAAAACCGTCGTACTGGTGATAAAGAAGCTATCGCAATGGACACGGTTATCGAGCACCTTAAGGCTCAACTAGCTTAGTAATCCGATTACTGACTAGATAAACATTGAAAGGCTGCCGTTAGGTGGCCTTTTTTGTGCCTGTCATTTCGCTTCAAACTCCCTTCTATTTATCAGTAGAGTAAATAACGTAAGTTAATCCCCTGTTCATCTTTAAATCCGTATATTGGTGTCATCAACTTTTTGGACATGCTCACCATTGGAGGTATCGATGGATATCAAAAGCTTACTGAACCAAGCACTTAAATCAGATCTCGTAAAACAAGGTACTCAGAAACTTTCACAAGGGTCTTCAAGTTTAAGTGGCCTTTCTCAAGGCAGCAATAGCAAGAGTAGCAGTAAAAGTACACTCGGAGCCTTCGGTGCAGGCGCAGTTGGCGGAGGACTGTTAGGTGCGTTAATGGGCTCTAAGAAGACTAAGAAAATGGGTAAGAAAGCGGCTGGGATTGGCGGCGCAGCAGCACTGGGCGCTTTGGCTTATAAAGTCTACAACGACTACCAGTCCAAACAAGGCCAGACACCTAACGCCGAACAGGCTCAGTTTGATGAAAATGATGCAAACCACAGCGTGCTGATTCTACGATCGATGATTGCCGCGTCTAAAGCTGATGGCCATGTTGATGAAGAAGAGATGGCTAAGATAGAGCAAGCCGTCGAGAATATGGGCGCTGATTATCAACTGACTAAATTGGTCTCTGAAGAACTGCATAAGCCACTCGACCCAAGCGAAATCGCTCAACTGGCAACGTCACCTCAACAGGCAAGTGAGATCTACTTAGCCTCTTTGATTGTGGCCGACGAACAGAATTTCATGGAAAAGGCGTACCTGAAAGAGCTCGCGAAACAGCTCAATCTTGCTGATGAAGTCACCTATCAACTTGAACAACAAGTCTCTGGCTAATCGGCAAGTACCAAACGAAGCCGTAAAGAACGGCCTAAGCAGCGAGCTAACCAAGTGAGATATTGAGCAAGGACAAACTAACTCTGAACTTGATCAGATCCACTTTGTTTTTGCTTATCTCTATGTGTATATTGAGATCAGTTATCATTTGGTTAGGTATAAAAATGAAAGTATACGATTGTTGTGATTTGGTGCGTGAACTGTATTCTCAAATTGGCAGTGGCGACCAAGGCTATATCCCTAAAGCGATCACCTGCGCGGTAAAAACATTGAATGACCTTGCTGCAGATGAATCTCTTCCTAAAGAAGCTCGTGAGCGTGCAGCCTTTGCCGCTGCAAACCTGCTGATCTCAGATTTCGAGGACTAATATGAACCTCGCTAATTTTGAAAAAATGGATCCTGTAATGTTGATGAGTATCGTCAACATGAAGCTACGTGACGACTTCGGTGGTGATTTGGATCGAGTGGTCAACTTCTACGAAATCGACAAAGCAGCCTTAATCGCTAAGCTCGCGTCTGCTGGTTTTGAGTATCTTCCAGAAGCTAAACAGTTTCGATAGTCGTTTAAAAAATCTTCCTATTTAAAGACCAACCTCTGTGTTGGTCTTTTTTTGTTGGTGATACGTAATAAGGAAACACGCAGCAAACCCATTATAAATTATCTGTATGCACCTATACTTTTATATCTTAGAGTCAACGAACGCGCCTTGAACCAAAGCGTATTGTTGTATAGGCTACCTAAACTAGCATATAAAACTCATCACTCAACTTGATGATAGTGAAGGATTAACAATGAAAAGACTCGGACTTTTAGCCGTTATCGCAGCCGCACTCACCGCAGGTTGCGCTTCAAATACTCAGCAAGACAACTTTCGCGAAGCCTCTTTTGAGCTGTGTAATACTGAAGTCGATATTTACTCTGTAAGCCATGATGAACGAGTTCGCATCGTCTGCTCTGATGGCTCTAAATTCGCTTTGAACAGCGAAGATACACTAGAAGTAATGCGTGATATCAACATCGACTACTGCGATGGCGAAGGCTTAGGCAAATTCAACGAGAGCCGCCACTATTACTCATTCAAGTGTAAGTCAGGCACCCTACTTAGCATCAAAAAGTAGAATCGACACTACCAAATACCAAAGGGTTAATGTGAAAGCATTAACCCTTTTTAATACCCGCTTTTCTTTACTCTTAATCCCAAATCCACCAGCCACCAGATACAAAAAATAGCTCCTTTAAAGAAGCCTCTAGTATCATTGCTTTTCAAAGTAGTTGTTTGAAATTCTAAGAGAGCACGCAGAGATTACGGGTGTAAGTGAGCATGCTCGACAACAATTTTAAAACTTCCAAGTACAAAAAAGGCCCCTATTAAGGAGCCTCTAGTATCAATATTTTTCAAAGTAGTTGTTTGAAATTCTAGGAGAGCACGCGGAGCTTACGAATGTAAGTGAGCATGCTCGACAACGTAATACCCAAAAAAACAAAAAAAGCTCCCAACAGGAGCCTTTCAAATCGTATTTTTCAATCAAATAGCTTTAGTTCAAGGAAAAGGCGCGGAGTTTACGAATGTAAATGAGCACCTTTGACACAGAAATTAAGCTATTTGAGCCAGAAAAATTAAGCGTAAACCGGTAGACGCTTACAGATCTCTAGTACTTTTGCTTTAGTCGCTTCGATAACAGACTCATCACCCATGTTATCTAGGATGTCACAGATCCAACCTGCTAGCTCTTTCGCGTCTGCTTCTGAGAAACCGCGACGAGTGATAGAAGGAGAACCGATACGGATACCTGAAGTAACGAATGGGCTACGTGGGTCGTTTGGTACTGAGTTCTTGTTTACAGTGATGTTTGCTGCACCTAGTGCTGCATCTGCTTCTTTACCTGTGATGTCTTTGTTGATTAGGTCAACTAGGAACAGGTGGTTCTCTGTAGAACCTGAAACGATGTTGTAACCACGAGCTAGGAATTCAGCAACCATTGCTTTTGCGTTAGCAACAACGCGTGCTTGGTATTCTTTGAACTCTGGCTCTAGAGCTTCTTTGAACGCTACTGCTTTACCAGCGATAACGTGCATTAGAGGACCACCTTGGCCGCCTGGGAATACTGCTGAGTTCAGCTTCTTGTAAAGATCTTCGCCTTCGTTAGAAAGGATTAGACCACCACGAGGACCCGCAAGCGTTTTGTGCGTCGTTGTAGTTACTACGTGAGCGTGTGGCACTGGGTTCGGGTAAACGCCTGCAGCGATTAGACCTGCTACGTGAGCCATATCTACGAACAGGTAAGCACCTACTTTGTCAGCGATTTCACGCATGCGCTTCCAATCACAGATTTGAGAGTAAGCAGAGAAACCACCGATGATCATCTTAGGCTTGTTCTCGATAGCCAGCTTTTCCATCTCTTCGTAATCGATTTGACCCGCTTCATCGATACCGTAAGGGATGATGTTGTAAAGCTTACCAGAGAAGTTTACTGGAGAACCGTGAGTTAGGTGACCACCGTGTGCTAGGCTCATACCTAGAACCGTATCGCCTGCATTTAGTAGTGCCATGTATACAGCGTTATTTGCTTGAGAACCTGAGTGAGGCTGTACGTTTGCGTACTCTGCACCAAATAGTTCACATGCACGTTCAATTGCTAGAGTTTCAACTTTGTCTACGTACTCACAACCACCGTAGTAACGCTTGCCTGGGTAGCCTTCAGCGTATTTGTTTGTTAGCTGAGAACCTTGAGCTTCCATTACACGTGGGCTTGTGTAGTTTTCTGAAGCGATAAGTTCGATATGCTCTTCCTGACGAAGAGTTTCTTCTTGGATAGCTGCGAATAGATCCGCATCGTAATCAGCAATGTTCATGTCACGCTTAAGCATCTGTATCTCCTGACTCAGATTGTACTGAAAGTTTCAAAAAAACCACACAACGACCGAAAGCAAACGTTTCCGTCACCGTTTTGATGTGACGCATTCTACATAATTTGATCTAGGTCATAAAGAGCTAATTGCAATTTTATCATGCAGTTTTTTCATAATCACAAATAAGATTCATCATGGTTATTTGGCTTATCCAACCAAAGATGGCGCTTACTGTCAATTTTACGCTTTACACCCTGTAAAACGCAGATTACATAGGTTTACCTTAATTTTGCCCCTCAAGCTACCGAAAGCTAAGGTTTTTCTCTACTATGCACGCCTTTATTGGTTAGGTAATTATAAAAACGATGGAAAAACACTCACGTAAAGAAGATTGGGTAGCAATCCTCACTGGCACGTTTTTAGTGGCGTTAGGCGTCTTCTTTTTACAGTCAGCGAACCTGCTTACTGGTGGCACTACTGGCTTGGCTCTGCTTTTGAGTCAATTCTTGCCGGTAACCTTTGGTATTTTGTACTTTATTGCTAATTGCCCATTCTACTTATTAGCATGGAAACGATTTGGCCGTCACTTCGCAATAAGCAGTGCCATCTCAGGGGCTTTAGTATCTGTGTTTGCCGATCATTTATACTTAGTTATCTCGCTAGAAGTTCATAACGAGATCTATTGTGCTGTTGCCGGCGGCTTACTAATGGGCTTAGGTATGCTAATCCTATTCCGTCACCGCTCAAGTCTGGGTGGCTTCAACGTACTGTGCTTGTTTATCCAAGACCGCTACGGTATCTCGGTAGGCAAAACACAAATGGGTATTGATGCGTGTATTCTGTTTGCATCGTTCTTCTTCGTGTCACCTTGGGTGATTGCCGTATCTGTATTAGGCACCGCAGTATTGAACATCGTATTGGCAATGAACCACAAACCAACTCGCTACTCGGTGAATTACGCGTCTTAAAGTTCATTACCTGCTCTGTCGTTGCTGGCACTCGATGCTCAAACTTCTCGCAAGTAGACTCGAGGCACGATATTCCAGCCATCACTAAAACAAAAAAGGCTTTGGGGAGCACTCCAAAGCCTTTGTAGAAGCCCAATCCTTTAAGGGGAATAAGAATCAAGCTTCTTAAAATGAAACAAGGTTAACCTTCAATCAAGAGAATACGAGTCTCGTAAGGACGTAAGACTTGATGATGTAATGCAACTGAAGTGTTCGCTTGTTGATAGTTAGACAACAGACTCTTCGCCTTAGTCATATCAAAACGTTCCGGTAAAACGCACTCCGCCTCTTCACCATAATAGTTGTTAATACACAGCAAGGTTTGCCCTTCGTTCTCACGTGCATATGCAAAAATGGATGAGTGATCAGGCAATAGATCTTGATAGCTGCCATCCGTAATCACTGGTACTTGTTTGCGTAACTCAATCAAGCTCTTATAGAAATAAAAAACAGAGTCTTTGTCTTCCAGTGCTTGCTCAGCGTTAATCTCAGAGTAATTATTCGCTACATCAAGCCATGGCTGAGCTTGTGAGAACCCTGCGTAAGGCTCACTGTTCCATTGCATTGGTGTACGAGAGTTATCACGAGACTTCTGCGCCAAAATCGCCATCATATCTTGATGAGCCACACCATCACGGTTCACCATGATGTCGTACATATTGGTACTCTCAACATCACGATACTGGCTAATTTCAGTATAGCTAGGGTTAGTCATGCCAATCTCTTCACCTTGATAGATATAAGGTGTGCCCTGCATCATGTGGACAGAAGCGGCGAGCATCTTGGCTGATTCAACGCGATATTGCTGATCGTTACCTAAGCGACTCACCACTCTTGGTTGGTCGTGGTTACACCAGAATAGTGCGCCCCACCCTTTGCCATTCAATCCCGTTTGCCAGTGGTTAAAGATTGACTTGAGCTGTAAGAAATCGAAGGGAGCGTTGGTCCATTTCTCACCATTGGTGTAATCGACCTTAAGGTGGTGGAAGTTAAACACCATTGATAGCTCGCTGTTATCAACATTTGAGTATTGCTGACAATGCTCCAACGTAGTTGAAGACATCTCACCTACAGTCACGCTACCGTACTTCTGGAATACCGCTTCGCTGATCTCTTTTAGGTATTCATGTACGCGCGGGCCATCGGTATAGAAACGACGACCATCGCCAATATCATCATTAGGGAAGTCTTGCTGCTTTGAAATCAGGTTAATGACATCGAGACGGAATCCATCGACGCCCTTCTCTGCCCAGAAGCTGATAACGTCTTTTACTTCTTCGCGTACAACCGGGTTCTCCCAGTTGAGGTCGGCCTGTTCTTTCGCAAATAGATGTAAGAAATACTGACCAGTGGCTTCATCCATTTCCCATGCATTACCACCGAACTTAGACTGCCAGTTGGTTGGTGCTTGACCATCTACGGGATCTTTCCAAATATAGTAATCGCGGTAAGAGCTGTTTTTGTCGCCCAAAGCAGATTGAAACCATGCATGCTCTGTCGAGGTGTGGTTTACCACGATATCCATCACGATACGGATACCACGTTGGTGCGCTTCAGACAGCAATAAGTCGAAGTCTTCCATGGTGCCGAATTGAGGATTAATCGCGTAGTAGTCTGAGATATCGTAACCATTATCGATCATAGGAGATGCGTAAACCGGGGTTAGCCAAATCGCATCGACACTCAAATGTTTGAGGTAATCCAGTTTCGAAATGATCCCTTTGATGTCGCCAGTACCTTTACTGCCACTGTCGCAGAAGCTCTTTGGGTAGATTTGATAGATGGTTGCGGTTTTCCACCAGCTTTCATCATGTTCAGTCATCGCCATCTCTAACACTCACTTACCAGAAAATATAAAATAAAAATCACCATGTGAATCATGGTCGAATAGCCGTTATAACTAAAAGAAAAAGCTATAACTAAGAGAAAAAGCGATAACTCATTTTGGAGTCATCGCTTATTCAATGCATTACGCGTTCGCGGTTTCTAACTCACCCTTGGATTGGGCTCGCTTGTAGAAAAACAGGGTTAGCGTGATAGGCAGTACTATCGCCACCAGCATCGCGACTAGGTAAATCGACCAATATTGAGGTTGAATCGATAGGATGCCCGGCAAGCCGCCGACACCGATACCATTCGCCATCACACCTGCGCTGCCACAAATCGCGGCTGCAACAGCACTACCAATCATTGCGCTCAGCATTGGGAATTTGTATTTAAGGTTAATACCGTACATCGCAGGCTCTGTTACACCTAAGTAGGCTGAGATTGCCGCAGGAACCGAGATATCTCGTTCACCTTCACGCTTACTCAAGATAATGATGCCGACTACTGCCGATGCTTGTGCAATGTTTGATAGTGCAATCAAAGGCCAAATTGGTGTCCCGCCTAAGTCTTGCATCAGTTGCAGATCCACCGCGTTGGTGGTGTGGTGAATACCCGTGATAACCAAAGGTGCGTATAGGAAACCAAAAACCACTGAACCAAGAATCGCAAAATCACCTGTCATTGCAGCTTTAGCCGCGAATGCCACACCATCGCCTAACATACGACCGAATGGGCCAATGAAAGCGTGCGCTAGAATCACAGACAAAATAATCGATACAAATGGCACAACCACTAGGTACAAGTAAGCAGGGACGATACGCTTAAGATTGGTTTCAATGAACGCCAAAGCCACACCCGCTAACATCGCTGGGATCACCTGAGCCTGATAACCGACCTTCTCAATCACGAACAGCCCAAAATCCCATACCTCAGGTACCGATTTACCTATCATGTATGCGTTCATGAGTTGTGGTGAAACTAAGGTCACACCGAGCGTGATACCCAAAATAGGGGTTCCGCCAAGCTTCTTAACCGTAGCCCAACACACGCCAACCGGTAGGAAAAAGAAAATAGCTTCGCCGATCAACCATAAGAAAGAGTGAACGGTTGCCCAGAATTGACTGATTTCAACGAGGGTTTTGCCGTCGAACATGCGAATGTCGCCAATCACATTACGGAAACCAAGAATCAAACCACCTGTAATGATGGCAGGCAGCAGTGGTACGAAAATTTCGGCTAAATGGGAGATACCACGCTCAAGGAAGTTCATGTTTTGACGAGCAGCCAGCTTCGCCTCATCTTTTGATGATGCCTCTTTACCTGTCTGTTCAATCAGAAGTGCGTACACTTCATCAACTTCAGTGCCAATCACAACTTGGAATTGGCCTGCATTAGTAAAACAGCCTTTTACTAGCTTCAGTTTTTCGAGTTCAGCTTTGTTGGCCTGCTCTGTATCGTTCAATACAAAACGCAGTCGAGTCAGACAGTGGCTGACACTCGCAATGTTTTCTTTACCACCGACTAACTCGATAAGACGCGCAACGTCTTGCTTCGCTATCTTACTCATACTACCCCACCCTGGTTTCATTCAATTACTCATCTAAACCATGCAAGCTATAATCACTCAGACTTAGATTTATGGGAACATTCCCAATTACGGTTATTATAATGCCCGTATGAATGATAAATTAAAATGGGAACAATCCCATTAATTGAAAGAGATCACACTCTAATTTTAATCTAAGCCGTTCAATTTCGCTTAATTGAGTGGATTATAGAATCGGAGATTGAGTGTGATGAGAGATCTCTGAATTGCCTAAAAGCTGAGAGATCAATAGATTAGCGGCCAATTTACCTGCAGATTGATACCCAGGATCAATGCTAAATACTCGAGGGAACAAGAAAGAGAGAAGATCATTACCACCAACGCCGGTGACGACCACATCTTCACGTTGTCGCTCTTGCAGACGTTTGATCACACCGAGAGCCAATGTGTCACTAGCACAGACTATAGCTTGGGTGTTAGGTGTTAGTACCTCATCCACCAGCTGATAAGCACTTTCGTGATGAAGTTGACCAGTACGATAGTTTGCCACCGAACCTGTGTTTTCACACCAATCGAGATAAGCCTTAAGACGCAGTTCACCGGTTGATTTATCACTAGGATCAACCCCGATAAAGCCAATGTCAGAGATCCCTTGATCCGATAAATGCACCAACGCACTATTGATCACCTGTTGGTTATCATAGTTAATCGACGTCACGTTCTCGGTATCCAGAGCAATCACCACCGCTTTGTGTTCCCAAGCTTCGATTGCCGGAATATCGCAGTCAGTAAAACCAAATACAATAATGCCATCAACGTTACGACGCTTTAGAACTTGCAGGTGCTCATTGGCTTTATCTCTATCAAGTTGGCTTTCCATGATCACGACATCGTAATCCGCTCGATACAACTCGGCCAGCATCGTGCTAACGGCTTTGTTTTCAGAGGGAGAGTCCAAACGAGAGATAATCACGCCGATGACTTTTTGGCTGCCACCGCGCATCGATTGCGCAGATTTTGAAGGCGTGTACCCAGATTCTTGAATTACTCTTTCCACCCTTTCACGGGTTTCAGGTTTCACTTTTGGATCATTGGTCAGAACGCGTGATACGGTTGACTTACCAACACCGGACAGCTTTGCAATATCAAGAATAGTGAGTTTTTTGCTCATAAAAAGTCTAACGTTAAAGGGAAGAGAAGAAAAAGTGAGGGTAGATTCCCTCACTTAACTGTTTGTAAATACTAGCAGTTCTTACTATGACTTACTTTTGGCAATTTCGATAGACTACGCGACCAAGTTCTAGACGCGCATTGTCACCTTTCGTGCGCAAAGTGATGCTGTTAATCATCTCTGAAGTGCCATCATCTAAGATGTATTTGGTTCCTGAGCCCGCTGGAACTTGAGTCAGGCGGTATTCATTATCAGGCAAGCGTAGTACCGCTTTTTCATTATCAAGGTAAGACACATCAAACGAGACGTCAGACTCACATTGATAAGTCGCGAATTGATCATTCGATGTTGCGCTATCAGTCTCAGGGGCTGCTGATTTAGAGCACCCAACCAATGCTACTGTACATAGAGATGCTACCAACATAGCTTTCATACTTCGTTCCTCATCTTTATATAGTCAACGACACTTAGCCTATTCACAGGTTCGAACAAACCTAATGTAAGTGCCTAATGATAGGTCCATACCTTAGTGATAAATAAAACGTTTAGCCTTTTAAGAAAGCGGGTACGTCTTTAATGCTATCAAGTACCACGCTAGCCAACGCTTCACCTTTTTCAGTGATGGGTTTACCCGTTCTTACCAAGACTTTAGTACCAACACCTGCTGCTTCTGCAGCCATCATGTCTTCCGCTTTATCGCCGATCATGACCGAGTTAGCCATATCAATCTTCAGAAAGTCACGAGCAGAAATGAACATGCCTGGCTTTGGCTTACGACATTCACAATCTTGCTTGTAGTCACCAATACCGTGCTCAGCGTGGTGAGGACAGTAATAAATGCCATCGAGCTCGACACCATTATCAACAAAGTTCCAATCCATCCACTGCGTTAAAGAAAGAAAACGGTCTTCACTAAACATGCCGCGAGCAATACCAGATTGGTTGGTCACTAGCACCAATAAATAACCCATATCTTTAAACGCTTTCGCCGCTTCAAACACACCATCGATGTATTCAAAGTCATGCTCATCATGTACGTAGCCGTGATCAACGTTAATCACTCCATCACGATCTAAAAAAACAGCAGGTTTAGACAAAATTTTGTTCTCTATCAACTCTCTATTAATCATTAATTATTACACGCTTTATTTGCTTCATCACTATCTATTTAGTTTTGCGTTCGTTAACGATTTGTTTCTAGCTTAGCCATACAATCGACGTTTAGCCGTCTAGACGTAAAAATATCTATTGACTTAGATCATAGAACACCATAGCATCGTCTGTAAATCGAGCGAGCTATCGACATATTATTCTGTTCTACCTGCACGGGTTTCTCTATGATTAAAGTGAATCAAGTCAACAAGGTTTTTTATCAAGGCACTAAAGAAATCAATGCCTTAATTGATATCAACCTCCACATTCCTCAAGGTCAAATCTTTGGAGTCATCGGCTCTTCTGGTGCAGGCAAAAGTACCCTGATCCGTTGTGTAAATATGTTGGAAGCTCCGACCTCTGGTGAAGTGATTGTTGACGGTATCGACCTAACAAAACTCAGCAAATCAGAACTTAGCGAAGCGCGCCGTAACATCGGCATGATATTCCAGCACTTCAACCTGCTGTCTTCTCGTACTGTATTTAACAATGTAGCACTGCCTCTAGAACTTGCTGGTAAAGATAAAGCGATTATTGAAGCGAAAGTCAGCGAGTTACTTGAACTGGTTGGCCTTGCTGATAAGCGTGACACCTACCCGGCAAACCTAAGTGGTGGTCAAAAGCAGCGTGTGGCGATTGCTCGCGCACTGGCCTCTGACCCGAAAGTACTGCTATGTGATGAAGCCACCAGCGCATTGGATCCAGCAACAACTCAATCTATCCTTGAGCTGCTGCGTGAAATCAACCGCAAGCTGAACATCACTATCCTGCTTATTACACACGAGATGGATGTGGTTAAAAGCATTTGTCACGAGGTTGCGATCATTGGCGGCGGTGAATTGGTAGAGAAAGGTACAGTCGGTGACATCTTTGCTCATCCGAAGACAGAGCTAGCGCATCAGTTTATTCGCTCAACGTTGGATCTGACGATCCCTGAAGATTACCAAGCACGTTTGCAAGAGACTCGCGTAAACAGCAGCTACCCGCTGGTGCGTCTTGAGTTTACTGGTGCAACGGTTGATGCTCCGCTAATGACGCAAATCGCACGTAAATTCAATATCGATGTCAGCATCTTAAGTTCTGACCTTGATTACGCCGGTGGCGTGAAGTTCGGCATGATGGTCGCTGAACTGTTCGGTAATGAAGCAGATGATAATGCTGCTATCCAATTCCTACGCGACAACAATGTAAAAGTAGAGGTGCTTGGTTATGTCCTTTAGTTTCAACGAGATTGCTGACTGGATCAGCCTTAACGGTAACCTTCTATTAGGCGCAACAGGCGAAACGCTTTACATGGTTGCTGTTGCAGGCATTGTTGGCTTCGCGGTCGGTATTCCACTAGGCGTGATTCTGCATACGACTAAAAAAGGTGGCCTGTTAGAGAACACCAAAGTAAACAAGATTCTAGGTGCGATTGTGAACGTGGGTCGTTCAGTACCTTTCTTAGTTTTGATGGTTGCGATTATTCCACTGACTAAGATGCTGATTGGTACTTTCATCGGTACAACAGCAGCGATTGTTCCACTGACGATTGGCGCTATCCCATTCGTGGCTCGACTTATCGAAAGTGCACTACTTGAAGTACCAACAGGTCTAGTGGAAGCGGCCCAATCAATGGGCGCAACACCAACACAAATCATCAATAAGGTTCTGCTTCCAGAAGCACTACCGACTATCATCAACTCAGTAACGATTACGCTAGTGACTCTGGTGAGCTACTCAGCAATGGCCGGTACTGTAGGCGGTGGTGGCCTAGGTGATGTCGCGATTCGTTACGGATTCCACCGCTACGATGTGACCATCATGGCTGTGACAGTAGTGATGTTGATTGTGCTGGTACAAATTATTCAATCAATCGGTGATTCATTAGTTCGCCGCGTTGACCACAGATAAAGACTCACACATAAAGAGTAGAGTCGTCTGAACCTAATTAAATAGATTTATTAAAAGGAGATTATTATGAAATTTAACCTTAAAGGTTTACTAACTATCGCAGCAGCAGCTTCAGCGCTAGTTCTAGCAGGTTGTGGCGATAAAGAAGTGGATACTTCTAAAGTAAAAGTTGGCGTAATGGCAGGTGCAGAAGCGCAAGTTGCTGAAGTGGCAGCTAAAGTAGCGAAAGAGAAATACGGCCTAGACGTTGAACTGGTTACTTTCACGGATTACGTAACACCAAACGCAGCTCTAGATGATGGTTCTATCGACATCAACGCATTCCAACACGCACCGTACCTAGATCAGCAAGTGGCTGACCGTGGCTACAAGCTAACTATCGCTGGTAACACGTTTGTTTACCCAATTGCGGGTTACTCTAAAGAAGTGAAATCGGTAGACGAAATCCAAGACGGTGCTCGTATTGCTGTACCAAACGACCCTACAAACCTAGGTCGCTCTCTACTTCTTCTTGAGCAACAAGGTCTTCTTGAACTTCGTGAAGGCGCAGGTCTTCTAGCTACAGTTCGCGACATCGTGGGTAACCCTAAGAACCTAACGATTGTTGAACTAGACGCAGCTCAACTGCCACGTTCTCTTGATGATGTTGCTCTATCTATCATCAACACAACTTACGCGAGCTCTATCAACCTGACTCCACAAAAAGATGGCGTATTCGTTGAAGACAAAGATTCTCCTTACGTAAACCTAATCGTTTCTCGTGAAGACAACCTAAACGCTGAAAACGTACAAAACTTCGTTAAAGCTTACCAAACTGAAGAAGTGTACAACGCAGCTTCTGACATCTTCCAAGGTGGCGTCGTTAAAGGTTGGTAATCAACTAAACGACAGCACTGTATAGATACCCGAAGGGGCTGACATAACGTCAGCCCCTTTTTTAATGATAAAGATTTGCTAGAAAGTAAAGCATCTCAGATTTAAGCGAAACAAAGTCGATTACTTCAGGTGATCCCAAGAGATGTTTGACACCAATCGGCAGTCATCACACTTGAAATAGAAAATATCGTGGATAGGCGCATCTAGCAGCCATTCACCACCACATTGCGGGCATTTGCGCTCTTTTTCATCTTTCAGGCTGATCCCACCGACACGGTATAAGTAGTAGTAGGTTGGAACCTTAGTCAGATACTCAATGCGCCCTCTTAGACCCCAACCGCGTTTAAACAGCACACTCTTCGTGTCACTGATCTCGGTTAGCGTTGCATGTTCCGCGCGACAACCACCACCCATTTGTACTTCATCACAGGCTTGCCATTCGGTCTGCCATTTCAACACGGCTTTATGGTCGCCATTGAAGGTAGGTGGATTGCGATACAAAGGGATTGGTAGCAAGCTATCGCCACTACGCAGCGGTGAACAGGTGTGCACGAATGTCGTGTATAACACCTGCCAGCTTGGTGTTTCATCTTCTGCCACTTCTTCTGAGTTCAGATCTCGACCTAGCAAACGCATTTTAGGCGCTAGTAGGCTCGCGTTAGACAAGCGATCAAAACACACTTTCACAAAGTCTGAGTGATTCCGCGGGTGCAAGCTATCTTGCTCCGGGCACACAACGCGAACATAGAATTCCCCATCGCCCATCACGATTGGGAACTCACGACCTAACACTTGTCCGTTATAACGAAGTGCATCCATTAAGCCATTAACCGCCTTGTCGACAGCGCTTACCGTTGTGTTATCAAAACACTCAAATTGAAGTTCTAGTACGTACATCTATTTATACCGCTGGTTGTAGCTTTTCTAAAAATTCTGCCAATGTCTCGGCGAGCACATCACGATTTTTGGTACCTAAGCGCTCCAAAATCACGTTACCCGTTAGGTTACAGATAGAGATAACATCCAGCTCAGCATCGGTCGCGGCAATGAAAACCGTTGGTTTTAGCTTCAAGCGACGCTGAGTTACTAGGTGACCCAAAATGTTTTCTTGTAGGCATTCGAAGTCTTCATCACTCCAAATCTGTAACAGAGTCAATTCGTTACCATCGAAAGTTGCGTTCATATCTGCGCTGAATTGTGCGCCGTAGAAAGTTTTGATGTCTTCATGCAGAGTCAACTCAATACCGGTTTCAACGTTGGTGAAATCCGCGAATTGCTCACGTGGATAGTGCTTCCACAACACGGCATCGCCACTCTTTTCTTCTACGCATGGCGATTCGATGTCCACCAACTCCTCATTACGAGGTAAGCTTTGGTGTTTCTGCTTCCACGCGTCAACGTATCGCTGACTAAAAGAAAGTAGTGCGTCTTGAGCACGTTGAGTCATGAAAATCTCCTAAACACAAAATAATAAATAGAATCCGAGCCCTTTCCGCGCCGATTAAGCGATGACTTAATGACAGGGTAAGGGGGATTCAGTAAAATCGACCCCATTCTAATCGAATTTGAAACGAAAGTATGAGCAAATATTCTGACGCAAAAGAGCTAGCGGGTTTAACCCTTGGCCAAAAAACTGAGTACTCTAACCAATACGATGCAAGTTTATTGCAGCCAGTACCTCGTAGCCTTAATCGCGATGATCTTGCGCTAAACGGCGAGCTGCCTTTTGTTGGTCATGATATTTGGACGATGTACGAGCTTTCGTGGCTAAACACCAATGGTCTACCACAAGTAGCGGTGGGCGAAGTTTTCATCCCAGCCACCAGCCAAAATTTAATTGAATCAAAATCTTTCAAGCTGTACCTAAACAGCTATAACCAGACTCAATTTGAAAACTGGGATCAAGTAACCGAGCGCCTGACCCAAGATTTGTCTGCATGTGCAGGCGAACCTGTGATTGTGAATGTAAACTCAGTAACCGACTACACGAACCAACCTATCGTGACGATGGAGGGTGACTGTATCGACAACCAAGATATCCAAATCACTAGCTATGATTTTGAAGCGTCGCTGCTTGAAGGCGCTGCTGGCGAACAAGACGTTGAAGAAACACTGCACAGCCACCTATTGAAGTCGAACTGTTTGATCACCAATCAACCGGATTGGGGCAGCGTTGAGATCGCATATTCTGGTAAGCAAATTGACCGTGAAGCTCTGCTACGCTATTTAGTTTCTTTCCGTGAGCACAATGAATTCCACGAACAATGTGTTGAGCGTATCTTCACTGACATCATGAAATACTGTGCACCTTCGAAGCTAACTGTGTTCGCACGTTACACACGTCGTGGTGGTCTGGATATCAACCCATACCGTTCAACAGAGCAAGATAGACCAAGCCACAATAAGCGTATGGCTCGCCAATAATCAGGCGAGAACCACCCACACTTATTTGAACCTACCAAATCTTTAAAGGGACATTGAAATGCGTTGGTTATACGTTGTTAGTCTATTTATTTTAAGCTTAAGCACATCGGTCAATGCGTCGGTTTATTCGTCGGCGCTACTCAATGAAGCCAATAATTTGGTTGAGATCGATCCGAGCCAAGCAAAACAAATGGCCAACAGCTACCTAACGCTGCGTGTCCTTTCTGATCAACGCGAGAAAAGCCCTTCAGCTATTTCTCGCGAAGAGACAGACTCCTCGATTCGAACACCAAACAGCAGTATCGATGCGTATAAGATCTTAGCCAAAGCGGAATACAACCTTGGCAATATGCGTATTGCGATTCAGCACATCGACAAAGCCTCCGAGCTAGCGCAAACCTATAAGCTTGATTACCTAAAAATAGATCTTCAGATCCTAAAAGTTCGCTTACTTTGGCTGAGTGATAGAAAATCAGCCAAAGCAAAATCAGAGCTCACTAACATTGAAACAAATCTAGAGTCGGTGAATAAAACCTTACGCTTAACGGAAGGCATTACCTATCGCTTGATCATGTTGAAAGCCGACATCGCCTCTTACGACAACAAGATCGATGAAGCCGAAAAGTTCTATCAAGAAGCCAAAACCTATCTCGATCAACGTTACTCTGAAAAAGTCACCATCGACTACCATATCTCCGTCGGCGAGTTTTATCTGACTCACAAAGAGTACAACCACGCGTTATCCGAGTTGTTGTATGGCTACTGGAAATCAGTAGAGGGCAATCTAAGTTCACGTTTGGCCAAGGTCAACCGCCTACTTGCGCAGCTTTTCTTTGAGCGCCAAGTGTTGGATAAAGCGTTAGAACACCTATCTCAAGCCGCTGATTTCTATGACAACTTTGAAAACTCGCCTGTCTTAGCACAAGTGCTTAAGAAAATGGGGGATGTGTACTTCTATCAAGGGAAATATAACCTTGCCTTGGTACACTTCTTCAACGTTCTTGATCACGAAAGCACTGACCGAGATATCCACCAAGTCATTGATATCCGACTAAGTCTATCGGCGACCTACTTACGCCTTTATAACTACCCTCTAGCAGAACAGTACCTAACCCGTGCCCTTGAGCTGCTGGAATATACCGACATTCCAAAGCTGGAAGGCCGTGCTGCACTGTTATCTGCAGGGTTAGCGTATCACCTACAAGAAAGCGAAGACGTGATAAAGCATGCGACACGTGCACTTGAGATCTCACGCCAGATAGAGAACATGCGCCTTTCACAACGCTCGTACTACTTACTTTCTTTGGGTTATGAACAGGCAGGTCGTCCACAGCAAGCATTGGCAAACCTCAAGCAATACAACAGCCTTGTCTCTCTAGAGCAGCAAAAACTCAACCGTGTTGGCGAAGACGCGTTCCGTCAACAGAAAGAATTTGCCGAACAAACCCTGCACTACGCAGGCCAAGCGCAAGAGCTAGAAAAGTACAAACTAGAGCATCGCAAGTTCCAGAAAATATCGTTCGCCCTATTCTTGTTCAGTATTATCTTGTTCTTCTTTGTGCTTCGCCGTGGCTACCTCATTCAAACCTTAGCCAAAGAAGTCGACTCACTACGAACAGACCTGTTTACGCACTCACGATCTAAGCTCCCGAACCTCAGAATGCTGAATGCCAAGCTGTCCAATTCGCTAGAACAAACCAGCCAGACCTTCGAACAGTGGCAACTTGGCGAATTGATTCATGAGCCACTCAACGACCGCTTACGCTTCGTGATGATTGATTTACCGTTCTTACGCAATATGTACACGCAGAACGGTTACAAAGCCGGTCTAGAACTGGAAGACGCTTTCGGTGAATTCCTAAAATCTAAGCTTGAAGGCCCAGCTCGTGTCTACCACTTCTCGGATGCGAACCTGCTTTATATCGAGCCAAACGCGGACCGTGATTTGTCGCCTGAGGACATGTTCAGAAAGATTCAGTCTTGGGTGAATGACTTCGAAACAGAGCGAAACATCAACCGAACGGTCCGTATGGGCATCGCTGACTACCCATTCTTGCCACGCGCTTACACCGCAATTAACGATCAAGAGCTGCTCGACGTATTGTTGATGTCGACCAATCTCGCCCGTGAGATCAGTCTCAAAGAGCGCAGTAGCCAATGGGTCTATCTAAAAGCTATCGATAATGCACCAGCAGCGAGCCTTGCAACTGGTAACATAAGAGAAGCGTGTAAACATGCGATTAATCAAGGGTTAATAAAAATACAATCCTCGTACCAGAATGAGGACAACATCAAAAAAATGCTAAAAGATGACTGATTTGCGAGCGGTTAAGAGCAGCAAGTCGTGACCTTATTTTTAGTTTTGTTATTATCGATGTAACGGAATTTCATCAAAATGATCGAGATCGGTCTACGCGGCGCTAATAAATACATCTATGGGCATTCTTGAAAAAGACATTCAGGCGCAACTCCACCAGCTGAAATCTCAGTTGGAGCAGGTCCGTTTGACGCAAAGAGACACCTCGTTCAAGTTTATTAGAGAACAGAAAGTTCTAAAGCGTATCGTCACGTCTTTAAGTGATGCATGTGTTGGTAGTAACAGCCATTTAGATGAAAACCTCATTGCCCTTAGGGAAGAGCTAGAAAAGCAAAAAGACATTAGCTCAATGATCCCAAAACTGGCAGTATTAGAAAGGATGCTTAAGCAGAAAACGTTGGCTATGGATAAACAGAACGGGTATCTGGACGATAGCATTAAGCACAGTGGGGAAACGCTGCAGCGCATAACTGGCCTTCCAGCACAGCTCAAACGCGACCTACGAAACTTACTTAGCTTCTCCGAATGCAATGGCAGTCAGAAAGTCGACCACGCCATGAAACTTCTCGGTATTTATGAGCGTGCCATAAAGATTATGGCGAATAACTCACGCACTCATTTTGCCGACGTTACGCATTCTCCGGAACAAGAACTCCTTTCCGACCTATCAAACGAATTACAACATCTGATCACTGAACTCGATTTCGAGGGTGAATCGGGTGATTTGCTTACCGATATTCGAGCGAAACTGCTACTGGGTGTTTCCACACAAAATCTGCTTGAGCTGACACTTCAGATCCTCAAACTGGTAATTGAAGGCACCAACCTAGAGCGTAAGAAGTCTGAACAATTCATCGATCAGCTTAATTCTTCTTTAGCGTCCAGCATCAAAACGGCAGACCAAAATGCCGACCAGAGCCAGAGCTACTTTGAGCACCGACAAGGTCTAAACTCTGAGTTAAATGAACTAGTCACTAGAAGCCAAAGCTCGGTAGATAAAGCGAAAGATATTGATAGTTTAAAGCTGTCGATTAATCCGCTACTCAGTGAAATCGCCTCTCTTTCGGAAAGGCTGAACCACGCAGAGCAAAAAGAACAAGCTCTGATAGAGAGAATGAGTTACGGAAAGACTCAGTTAGATTCACTCTATGAAGTGACGCAAGATTACCGTAAGCGCTTGGAAGATCAGGCTCAGCGTATGCTGCTTGATCCTCTAACCAAGGTTTACAATCGCACTGCCTTTACTGATCGCTTAGAGCTTGAGTATCGCCGCTGGATCCGCGCTCAACACTCGCTACGCGTAGTACTGCTCGACATCGACAACTTCAAAGCAATTAACGATAGCTTTGGTTACACCGCGGGCGACAAAGCACTCAAGATCATCGCAAGAACTATTACCAAAGAAGCAGGCACCACCGATACTGTGGCACGTTTTTCAGGTGAAGAGTTTGTGTTATTGCTGCCAGAGCAAACCGATGAATATTGCCATCAGGTGATTCAGAACATTCAAACTCAAGTAAGCCGCCTGCCCTTTAAATTCCGTGACCAGCAAATCACGATCACTTTATGCGCGGCAAGTACTCAGTTTAAAGAGTCAGATACACCTGAAGAAGTGCTAGAGCGACTCAATAAGACTCTAAATAAAGCAAAACAACGCGGTACCAACCAACTTGTTTGGCACTAGGCCAGCCCTAGATTTAATTTATTTCATTTTTTCAAATACTTATCACATACCATTTCCCTCAATGTTTGCTAAGCTAATGATTAACATTCGCTTAACAAGCATTCATGGCAAGCAACGCTGTCGTATCCGTTTCGTCTGGTTAACTCTCTCCTACCTTTAACCAAACACTTTCAACGTTTGCTTCTCACTCTCGAGCCAGAGGGTCACTTCAACGTCCCCTGCTCTTTTCAACAAGGAGGCACTATGATCACTCATATCAGCCCTGCCGGTAGCATGGATTTACTCTCTCAACTTGAGGTTGAGCGTCTTAAGAAAACCGCGTCTAGTGATCTGTACCAACTGTATCGCAACTGTACGTTAGCGGTCCTGAACTCGGGTAGCCATACCGACAACTCCAAAGAGCTACTCGACAAGTATCAATCGTTTGATGTTGAGGTAGTGCGACGTGAGCGTGGTATCAAACTCGAGCTGAGCAACCCACCAGAGCATGCCTTTGTCGATGGTGAGATCATCAAGGGTATCCAAGAACACCTATTTTCAGTGCTGCGTGACATTGTTTACGTCAACATGCACCTCGCAGATAACCAAAGGCTCAACCTGACTAATGCCACTCACATTACCAACCTCGTATTTGGTATTCTGAGGAATGCAGGCGCACTTACGCCGGGCATCGAGCCTAACCTGATTGTATGTTGGGGTGGTCACTCTATTAATGCCAGCGAATACCAATACACTCGTGAAGTCGGTAATGAGCTCGGCCTCCGTGAACTGAACATCTGTACCGGTTGTGGACCGGGTGCGATGGAAGGGCCAATGAAAGGCGCGGCTATTGGTCACGCTAAGCAACGTTATACTGATCATCGTTACTTAGGGCTGACAGAGCCTTCAATCATTGCCGCTGAGCCACCAAACCCGATAGTAAACGAACTGGTGATCATGCCAGATATCGAGAAGCGTCTTGAGGCATTCGTTCGTATGGCGCATGGCATCATCATTTTCCCAGGCGGCCCAGGCACGGCCGAAGAGCTGCTGTACATCTTAGGGATCATGATGCACCCGAATAACGCCGAGCAGCCAATGCCGATTGTCCTAACTGGCTCGAAAGAGAGTGAAGCGTATTTCCGCTCGATCGATAAGTTCATTGGTGAAACTCTAGGGCCTGATGCACAGAAACATTATGAAATCGTGATTGATGACCCAGCACGCGCTGCGAAAATCATGAAACAAGCGATGCCAGATGTGCGCTCTCACCGTAAAGAGACTGGCGATGCCTACAGCTACAACTGGTCACTGCATATTGAGCCTGAGTTCCAACTGCCATTCGACCCAACACACGAATCTATGGCGGCGCTTGATCTTCATATGGACCAAAAAACAGAAAGCCTAGCCGCTAATTTACGTAAAGCGTTCTCAGGCATTGTGGCTGGTAACGTCAAAGCAGAGGGTATTCTGGAGATCGAGAAGCACGGCCCATTCCTAATTGATGGCGACAAAGAGCTAATGACCAAGATGGACCAACTGCTGAATGACTTTGTTGAGCAACATCGAATGAAGTTACCGGGAGGGACCGACTACGTGCCTTGCTATAAAATCGCCTCACGTGATTAAGGCGTTTACGTTACCAACGTTTCAACTCACCAAGTGATACGTTACTATAAGGGGCTAGCAGCCCCTTTTTTATTGCCTATTTAGTGGAAACTTATGTCTATCCATCTTGTTATTATCGATGCCTTAAACCTCATCCGACGCGTGCACTCTGTTCAGCCGGATCCAACCGATATAGCAAGAACCATTACCACCACAATTCGCACTCTCAATAAGATTCTGAATGAATCAAAGCCCACCCACATCATCGCGGTATTTGA
Source organism: Vibrio sp. 10N.261.55.A10 (assembly GCF_041470825.1). NCBI lineage: Bacteria > Pseudomonadati > Pseudomonadota > Gammaproteobacteria > Vibrionales > Vibrionaceae > Vibrio > Vibrio sp. 10N.261.55.A10. Next base: position 90,591 of record NZ_JBFRNC010000045.1, read on the forward strand.
TCACCATTTACAAGACCGTGGCTGGCGCGCAGATGTGCTTCCTGCTTATAAGCAGAATCGTAAACCGATGCCAGAACCATTGATGAAAGGCCTTGATGCTATTCAACAAGCTTGGTGGGAGTTAGGCATTGATTCACTGCTGTCTGATGGCGATGAAGCGGATGATCTCGTCGCAACACTGGCAAAGAAAGTGGCTGACCACGGAGAAACCGTCACCATCGTCTCGACGGATAAGGGCTACTGCCAACTGTTGTCACCAACGCTTCAGATCCGAGATTACTTCCAGCACCGCTGGTTAGATAAACCCTTTATCGAAGCTGAGTTTGGCGTTAAACCTGAACAACTGGCGGATTACTGGGGATTAACGGGCGTAAGCTCAAGCCAAGTACCGGGCATCCCAGGTATCGGGCCAAAAGCAGCCAAAGAGATATTGACCACTTACCCAGATATCGAAGCGGCCTATCAAGCAGAAGATCTGCCGAAAAAATATCGTAAGAAGTTCGACGAACACATCGAATCCGCTCGTGTATGTAAGCAAGTATCGGCACTCAAAACCGATATTGATTTAGGGTTCAACCTGCAAGATATTCGTTACGAAGCAAACGCTTAAGTCGCTGTGACTCGATAATATTGATACAAAAAATGCCCCTTAAAGGAGCATTTTTTATCACTGACACACTAACGTAAATATTAGTGCGGTGAGATGTTTGAAAGCGCCTGAATGTGGACCGTGATCTCTTCGCGATCGTGGTAAAGGTGCTTAGCCTGCATCTTGAACTTCACTTTATTCTCAATCAGGAACACTTTTAGGTTCTCGATATCTTGCAGTACTTCATCGTAACGGCCTTTCATAGGCAGTTTAAGGTTGAACAGTGCTTCTTTCGCCCAGCCTTTGATGATCCACTCACCCATAAGGTGAGCAACACGAGCTGGCTTCTCAACCATGTCACAGATAATCCAAGTTACGTTCTTACGGTCTGGTTCAAACTTAAAGCCATCCACCATGTGGTGCTTAATTTGACCTGTTTCCATTAGGCTGTCTGCCATCATGCCGTTATCAACACAGTGAACGAACATCGAGCGCTTAACCAATTGGTAAGTCCAACCACCTGGACATGCACCTAAATCAACACCCCACATACCTGGAGCCAAACGCTCGTCCCACTCATCACGAGGGATGAATACGTGGAATGCTTCTTCTAGCTTCAATGTAGAACGGCTTGGCGCATCTGATGGGAACTTCAGACGAGGGATACCCATAAAGAACTGGGAGTTGTTCGTTGGGTAAGAGTAACCAACAAAACAGTGGCCCGGAGCGATGAAGCATAAATGAAGCACAGGCTTCTTAGCGTTATCTTTCGCTGTCATCAGGCCTTTACCACGCATCGCTTGACGCATCGGCACGGTAAATTTACGGCAGAACTTCAAAAGCTCTTTTGCTTCGTTAGTATCTGGCGTTTCAATACGGATATCACCACAACGAGGGAAACCTTCTTTCTCAGAAAGCGCCTCAAGAATTGGAGAAATACGGTCATCGGTTGGCAGGTCTTTAATTTCAACAGCCACTGCCAACATTTGACGAGCAAAGATCAGTGATTGGAAATCGATCTCTTTGATCAACTTGTCCGCTTCACCTGCTTGGTAACATTCAAACAATACAAAACCTGTATTGTTCTTTAGGCGAGGAAAACCAAACACTTCCAGTTGTGTTGCCTTGTCTTGAATTTCGCCAGCACATTCTTTTTCAAAACCAGAGCGACAATAAAGTAGTACGTGTTTCACTGAGTTACCTCTTTTATATTCAAAGCAGCGAAGGAGAAGACTCCCCAACCAATGATAAATAGTAGACCACCAAACGGAGTGATAGGGCCAAACCATTTTATTCCTGTCAGTGCCAAGCCATAAAGGCTGCCACTAAAACAAAGGATGCCGATGATAAAGCAAATTGCCGCAATGAAAAAATATTTTTGTGATTTAGCGCCAAGTTTCATCTGCAGCAGAGCGCCACACGCCAATATCGCTAGAGTATGGATAAATTGGTACTGAACACCCGTCTCAAACACGCCTAGCAGATATTCAGACAAGATAGCTTTCAAACCGTGAGCTGCAAAGGCGCCAAGCATCACAGCAACCGCACCAGAGATGCCAGCAAACGTGAGTAAATACTTACTTCTCATTGAGTACCTCTTTGATAAACGCTGATAACTTCTCAACGGTTAACGCAATATTCTGCTGCTCGGTGTAACCAGAACTCTTACGAGGTTTAAAGCTGTGGTCGCCATCGGGAATAAATTCAACACGAATAGAATCAGACAGATCAAAATCAGCAAACTCTTCACGCTTACCAAAGGTATCGCGCTCACCTTGTAAAATGAGGCATGGCTTTGCTAACTCAGCCAGATGCTCACCTTTGTATTTCTCGGGTTTACCTGATGGGTGGAAAGGAAAGCCTAAACACGCCATTGCGGCCACCTTATCAAGTTCAGACAAATGGCTCGCCATACGCCCTCCCATCGACTTACCACCAATCACAAGCTTATCGGCATCAACCTGCTCAATAATCTCTTGATAGGCTTCAAGTAGCTTAGGCGCTCTGTCAGGTGGACGACGCTTACCATCTTCAGCACGTTTAATCATGTAAGGGAAGTTGAAACGAATCACTCGTATCCCTTTAAAGGCTAACCCTTTGGCTACCGACTGCATGAACTCATGCTCCATGCCTGCGCCAGCACCATGGGCAAAGATAAAGGTGATGGGATTGTCTTCACCATCAATGATGACGTTATTCATCGAGTAAGCCCTCTTGTTCACTTTGCGCTTTCGCTAGCATCCAGTCGCGGAAGGTAGCAATACGACCCATGTCGGCTTGTTTCTCATGACAAACCACATAGAAGGCGTTCTTACTCACCAACACTTCATCAAAAGGCGCAATCAAACGACCCGCTTCGATTTCAGGCTGCGCCAACACGTTGTTACCCAGAGCAATGCCCTGGCCGTGAGCCGCTGCCTGCAGCACCATGGTTGAGTGACTGAAGATAGGGCCGTGATTAACGTTTACCCCATCAATACCATTTTGCTTAGCAAACTGTTTCCAATCCTTTCGAGATGTATCATGCAGTAGCGTATGACATGCCAAATCACTGAGAGATTCTAAAGGTTTAGCTCCTAGCAGCACGGAAGGTGAGCAAAGAGGAATTAAGTATTCTTGGTAAAGTTTATCGGCTCTGAGCCCCGACCAATTCCCTCGGCCATAATAGATAGCGACGTCTACATCATCGGTTAGCGAGCCTTCATCCATATCAACGGCTTTGATTCTTACATCAATATCAGGCTCTTGCTGATTAAAGTCAGCGAGCCTTGGTACCAACCATTGAATAGCAAAACTCGGCGGTAAACTGATGGTCAATGCGCCCTTCTCACTTCGCTCCAGCACTTTGTCTGTCGCTTCTGCTAGTGATGTGAAAATATCTTTGATATCTAAGAAGTAGCTTTGACCTTCTTCAGTTAGCAGCAAAGAGCGGTTTCTTCGGCGAAACAGCTTCAAAGATAAGAATTCTTCAAGCGCTTTGATCTGATGACTGACTGCCGCTTGAGTAACAAACAACTCTTCTGCAGCACGCGTAAAACTCAAGTGTCGAGCTGCAGCTTCAAACACTCTTAGCGAGTTTAATGGGGGTAATCGACGAGACATAGTTACTCTCTAAATAAGCATTAGTTTTTTTTATCTGAAACATTATAATTTGTCCATTGCCTAGCAGCCAGAGAAATTCTATATTTCATCCCGCAGCAGCTAGCCTGAACGGCTTGATTCTCTCTAGAATCAATTGGCTTAGCTCCTGCGATGTTGTGTTTGCAAACTCGTTCTTTTCGAGTTGGGTAGAGTTCTACCAAATGTTTTGTTGCAGTTTATACTGCAACGAGGCATGTACTTCCTGTATTTATTTTGACCTGTCTGTCAAATTTGTTTACACCGCCTTATGGGCGGTGTTTTTTTATGTGCAAAGAAATGTAACAACAAGTTTATCAATAGCTGTGCTAATTAATCTTTATTATTTTTCATCGCCAATCACAGAATCAGACACCCACTCAAATAATCAACTGAACACATACAAATAGCACCATTGAGTTGCACTAAAAAGTAACAGAATACTTCAAGATACTCACACTTCTTCGGTACTTATAAACCCGTTTAGAACACACTCTTTCTATCAATCAAAAATTTCAAAGCTGAGCATGACGATAGCACGCCCAAACTCACGCCTCTGTCTGACTACTGTAAATCATTCACAATAGAAAATAAAAAAGCCGCTTACTTTGAACTGACCCCCAATAG